>JBBQQS010000039.1:0-18335 GCA_038215525.1 Bryobacterales bacterium | reverse complement strand
AGTTCGGCCCGCTTCGCAGGCTCCTGACTGCTGACAAACTCGCGAATCTGGGTGGGGGTCGGAATGCGGCCGGTAAGGTCAAGGTAAATGCGGCGAACGAATTCGTGGTCCGTACTCAGCCGCGCCGACCGCACCCCGGACTTCTGCAACGCCGCAAAGATTTCCTCGTCGACGAAATTGCGAACCGGCACCTGGGCCGGCGCCAAAGTCGCGCCTTTCGAGTCGGTGAGGGCCGCGTGCGAGAACTTCACTACCCGCTGATAGGCGGCCGCCCGAGCCTTAGCGGCAGCGTCGACAAACTCATCAGGATTCACCCGGAACGAGCAATTGACGCCTGGATCCATGGTCTGGTCCGGCGTCTGGTCAGTGGTTACGGTCTCCTGGGCATAGCCCACGGAGAGAGATAGAGAGAGAGGTACAGCCAGCAAAAATCCCCGGATCATGCTTCGAAAATCCCCTTTGCGCTGAGTATACCAGCGCTTCTTCCCAATTCAACACCCTTTGGTACTACATGTTGCGGGAGTTTACTATTAAGATTTGCTAAAACGCAAAGCCGACCTCGGCGAAGGTGTTCAGCCAGTTGTCTTTGGTTCGCGTAGAGGGCAAGCCGCCGAACGGATCGCCGTCGGTGCGCCCGCGGATCACCTTGGTCGTCACCCCAAACCAAACCCGCTGCCAGCGCGTCGAAAACCGAACGCTGGCCAAGGCGTAGTTACCCCAACCCGAGCGCGCCGTGCATTGCGGGCAGGCAAAGCGCAGGAAGTTACTCGGCTGCTGGACGCTCTCCTGATAGCGCATAAACACGCTACCGCCACCGCCAGAAATCAGCACGCGCCCCTTAGACAGCGGAATCACGCCCCGCCCGCCAAACGTCACAAAGTGTTGATAATCGCGAATGCGCAGGCTGCCCAATTGGGTATTCAGGAAGTCGCGAGTATCGGCCGCGCCGAAGATCACGTCATATCCCGCATCCGCCTGAAAATAGCGCTGGAAGCGATAGCCGTAGTTGACGGTCAACGCCGGCTTCGTTTTGAAAAAGGCGTTGATCTCGCCGCGCGGTAAACCAAGGCCCGGGCCGACGTTCACGTAATGCTTGGGAAACAGATCCTGCGCCACGGCCAAAGCATTCAGCCACAGACCAACACTTACCAGTCTCCACATGAATATCAGATTAACGCAGCTCGAGGCCAGCTTCGCTTAAGCGTCCAATGAGCCGTTCACGCGCCGTGCTGATCTCTTCGGCACTCAGCGTATGGTCAGGCGCGGCGAGCGTAATCCGGAAGCTCACCGAATTGCGGCCATCGCCCAGGGGGTGCAACATCAGATACTCCGTACGCTCCACCAAGGGGTCCGCTAGCAGGTCCTGAATGCTCGACACCAGCACGCGCGGGCCGGCGACCACGGACAAGTCGAAGTCCGACGACGGAAACTTCCGCACCGGGTGGTACTGCTTGGCTTCGAGTTTCAAAAGGTCGAGGTTCAGGTCCACGATCGCGACGCGACCCTTCACCAAATTCGGATGCAGTTCAAAGAGGCGCCCCACCGAGGTCTCGCCCAGCATCACTTCGGCCGCACGGCCCGGATGTTCATAAGCCAGAGCCATGGCAGGTTGCATGCGGAAGCCCGGATTCAGACAAGCCAACAGCCGCTTCAACTCCTGCAAATTCCCTTCCCCATCCTGCCGGGAGTAAACCGCCGCGACCAGTTGCGGAATCTCCAGCGGCTCGTGCCCCTTCACCGGATGAATCTCGTAGCCGAGTTCAAAGAGCCGGAACGCCGGCGTGTGTTTGGCATTCTCCACCACGTTGCGATGGATCCCCGGCAGCAGGCTGCGGCGCAGCAGCCCCTGGTCAGAGGCGATCGGGTTCAGCACCCGCACGTGCGACTCCGGCGACAAGCCAAACTTCGCCGCTTGCTCCGCATTCACGAACGAGTAGTTATAGACCTCGGTATAGCCCTGCTGCGAACAGATGGTGCGCAACTGATGCTGAAACGCCCGGCTCGGATTGGCCAAGGGCGGTGCGGCCGCCACGAGTGGAGCGACCGGCGTGAAGTTGTCGTAGCCGATCATCCGCCCGATCTCTTCCACCAGGTCTTCCTTGATCGAAATGTCCTTAGTCGCGCGCCAACTCGGCACGCGGACTTCGAGCGCATGGTCGCCGATTTCGCTCACGCCGAACTGCAAGCGCGCCAGAATCTTGGTCGCCTGCGCCGCGGTGATCGGCGCGCCCAACTTCCGCCCGAGCCAATCCAGCGGTAACAAGATTGGGTCCGGATGACGCAGTTCCGCGTGGACGTCCGAAAGGCCGCCCTTCACGCGAATGCCCGTGCTAACCTGCTGCAACATAGCCGCCGCACGAGCCAGCGCCCGCACGGTATTCACCGGATCCTGCGATTTCTCAAAGCGCATCGACGCGTCGGTACGCAGCTTCAACCGGGTCGAGGTCTTGCGGACGCTGGCGGCCTGGAAGTTCGCGCTCTCAAGGACAATGCGCGTGGTAGTGGCGCTGATGGCACTGTCGGCGCCGCCGATCACGCCCGCAACGGCGATCGGGCCGGAGTCGTCCGTGATTACCAACGTGGACGAATCCAGCGAGTAGATCTCGCCGTTAAGCGCCGCCATCTGCTCGCTCTCGTGCGCATTCCGCACTCGAATGCCGCCCTGCAACTTATCGGCGTCAAAGGCGTGCATCGGCTGCGCCAACTCCGCCATCACGTAGTTCGTCACGTCGACAATGTTATTGATCGGGTTCAACCCCAGGCTCTCGAGCCGGTATTGAAACCACAACGGCGACGGGCCTACACGGACATTCTCGAAAATCAGCGCACTGTAGCGCGGGCAAAGCGCGAAGTCCCGAATCGCCACGTCGATGCAGGCGAGTTCCTCGGGAAAGGGCCGCACCTTCACGGGATCCTTCAGCTCCAGGCCATAAGTAGCCGCCACTTCGCGCGCCATGCCGTAGTGGCCCCACAGGTCCGGCCGATGGGTGAGGCTCTTGTTGTCGATCTCGATGATGAAGTCCGGCGTGCAGCCGATGCCGCCGCCCACTTCGACGATCCCCTCGTGGTCGCGGTTGATGCCCAGCTCTTTACCGCTGGCGAGCATGCCGTCGCTTTCAACGCCCGCAATCATTGCCTTTTCGAGGCGCTTACCCTCAATCGTCAAGCCAGTGGGGCAATACACTGCCACCATCCCGACGCGAACATTCGGTGCGCCGCACACCACCGTCCGTGTGCCGTATTGGGCGCTCTTCACCACCACGCGACGATTGTGCGAGCCTTCAATCGGCGCCACGTCCACCACCTTCGCCGATACGACCTTCCAGAAATGCTGACCCACCGGCTCCAGCCCTTCGGCCTCCGCCGTGCGCAGCGTGATCTGGCGCATCGTCTCCTCAGGCGTCGCCTTCAAGGACGGCACTAACTCTTGAATCCAGTTGTAGGAGAATTTCATGGCTTAGAACTGCTTCAGAAAACGCAGGTCGCCACCCTGCAATTGGCGGATATCTTCAATGCCGTAACGCATCATCGCCAGGCGCGTCATACCCAGCCCAAAGGCGAACCCATTCCATTCTTCAGGATCGATACCGCCCAGCCGCAGCACATTCGGATGCACCAATCCGCAGGGCAAAAGCTCCACCCAGCCCGATTGCTTACACACCGCGCAACCCGTTCCACCGCACAGCAGGCATTGAATATCGAGCTCAAAGCCGGGTTCGACGAAGGGGAAGTAACCCGGCCGCAAGCGCACCGTTACTTCGCGGCCGAAGATGCCCGATAGCAAGGTCTTCATGAAGTAGATCAGGTTCGCGACCGACACGTCTTTGTCGACCATCATGCCTTCGAGCTGATAGAACGTGTGCTCGTGGCTCGCGTCCACCTCTTCGTTGCGGAAGACGCGCCCCGGCGCAATCATCTTAAACGGCGGCTTCAGCAGCTTCATGCCGCGCACCTGCACGGGCGACGTGTGCGTGCGCAAGCAAAAGCCGCCTTCGAGCCAGAACGTATCCTGCATGTCGCGCGCCGGATGGTCGGCCGGAATGTTCAGGGCATCGAAGTTGTGATACTCGCTCTCCACCTCGGGTCCGTCGAGTACGGCAAAGCCAAGCGAGGTGAACAACTGCTCGATCTCGCGCTGAATCTGGGTGAGCGGGTGCAGACTGCCAGGGCGTTGGCCGGCGGCGGGAATCGTCAGATCGAGCCATTCGGCATCGAGCTTCAGGGCCAAAGCCGCGGCGTCGAAGCCGGCCTTGCGCTCGTCGAAAGCCGTCTCGAGCGTCTGCTTGGCGGCGTTCAAGTCCTTACCGACGGCGGCGCGCTCTTCGGGAGTCAGCTTGCCAAAGTCTTTAGTTAAGCCGGCCAGCGTACCCTTGCGGCCCAGCACTTCCACGCGCACGGCTTCCAGCGCTTCAAGGTTTGAGGCGCCCGAAATGCGCGCGAGCGTCGCCTGCGTCAGTTCAGCGAGGTTCATCTCAACCTTGGGCGGCCATCGGAACGAAGGGGGCGTCGAGCAGCTCAAAGGCTAAGTGATTCACGTAAAAGGCCAAGAGCGCGTCGGGATATTGGCCACGAAAGTGAGCGTAAGCCCGCTGCTGCCAATCACCCGTCAGATACTTGGCCGCCTCGATATCTTTGGCAAAGAAGCCATCCTCGTGCGGCACTTCCAAGAAATCGAGCACTGCCTTGATCATGTCGAGGTTCGAAACTAGAATCGACTGGGCCAGATCCTGCCCTAGCGCCTCTTCCCGGTTATTCAGCCGCTGCCAGACGCGCGGCCCTATGGTCTTCAGCGAATCGTTGTTCAGTTTGGTCAGGTGCAGGCGCGTCTTTAAGCGGTCAAACATCTTGAAAGTCTTCAGCTTGCTCAGCGCAATCGTGCGGAGCAAGGGGACGAGTTGGCTCTCGCCAAGCTGGAGGTAAAGTTCGGAAAACACCATACGGGGATCAGTTTTGCAATCGAATTGAAATAGCGCGCTCTCAAAATAACGAGAACGTCACCCGGAAACCTCAGGGTAACATAGCCCGCTACGTTACAATGACCGGTTGGGGGTTCTAACGCCCCCGGAAACCAAATGAGCAATATCATCGTTTTAGGCGCCCAGTGGGGCGACGAAGGAAAAGGAAAGATCGTCGATCTCTTTTCCGACCGCTTCGACATCGTCGCGCGGTACCAGGGCGGGCACAACGCCGGCCACACCGTCTATATCGGGCCCATCAAATACATCTTGAAATTGATCCCCAGCGGCATCCTGCGCCCGGGAGTGACGGCCGTCATCGGCAATGGCGTCGTCGTCGACCCCTTAGCGCTCGTGGAAGAAATGACCACCCTCGAAAAAGTGGGCGTCAACGTCCGCCAGCAGTTGGCCATTTCGAATCGCGCCCAGGTCATCTTTCCCTTTCATCGCATGGTGGAGAAAGTGGGCGAAGGCCGCACCGACCGCGAGGCCATCGGCACCACCTCGCGCGGCATCGGCCCTTGCTATGAGGACAAAATCGGCCGCCGTGGCATCCGCATGGCGGACCTGATCGATCCGGACGGTTTCGAAGCTCATTACAACAACCTCGCGGCCGATAAGATGACCTTGGCCAAGGCCTTCGACATCCACGAAATCGTCGACTTCAACGCCGTACGCCGGCAGTACGAGGAGCTCGCTACGCGCCTGGCGCCGCTGGTGTGCGATACCGCCAGCTTACTTAACAACGCCATCCGCGCCGGCAAGCGCGTGCTGTTTGAAGGCGCCCAGGGCGCCATGCTCGACGTTGACCACGGCACTTATCCCTTCGTCACTTCCTCCAACGCCACCGCCGGCGGCGCCTGCACCGGCACCGGCGTTCCGCCCACCAAAATCAACGGGATCATCGGCGTCTCGAAGGCCTACATCACCCGCGTCGGCGCGGGACCGTTTCCTAGTGAAGATCATGGTCCGCTCGGCGAGCAGATTCGCCAAGTGGGCAAGGAGTTCGGCTCCGTCACGGGTCGGCCGCGCCGCTGCGGCTGGTTCGATGTTCCCCTCGCCCGCTACACCGCCGCCGTCAACGGCATCGACTCGCTGATCGTCACCAAGCTCGACGTGCTGGACGAGCTCGACGAAATCCCGGTGTGTGTCGGCTACCGGGTGAAAGGCGTGGAAGTGACCGACATGCCCGCCACCCGCAACGGCATGGAGAGCATAGAGCCCATCTACGTCCGCCTGCCGGGCTGGCAAACTTCCACCCGCGGCATCAGCGTCTTCGATCAACTCCCCGCGGCGGCGCAATCGTATCTGCAGTTCCTTGAGGAGCGCACCGGGATCGAAATCGGGGCGATATCGACTGGCCCGGAACGCACGGAGACCATCGTGAAGCCGGGCAGCCGGTTACATGAGTTACTTGGCTAGTACCGCCAACTCGTCAAATCCGCGCCCACCGGCGCGCTGACCAGAATTCGCTCGACGAACTTCGGGATAAACATCTGGTGATAACGAAGCCGCGACAAGTAATTAGGCCGCGTGGGATCGCCATTCCAGCAATGCTCGGCGCGGTCGCCGTAAACGACTTCGCCGCCGTAATTCTTCGTCTTCAAGAAATCTTCCATTAGATAAACGGCATTGTTCAAATAGAAGTTGTCCATGTCCCCGCAGTAGAGATTCAACTTCCCTTGTAACTTAGCGCCCAGCCCTTTGTCCCAATCGCGCCGCAGGATGTACCCCAGGTCAAAGTGTTCCCGCCAATACTCGGCGACTTTCTTGTCGATCTGGCCGGTCACCTTGTCGAAGATACGCGCCGGATAACCATCCGGGCCAACCGGTGAATACACCGCCTCCCAAATGTCATTTTGCTGCCCAGAACGGGACTTGGTCCCCAACACCAGTTCCCAATGATTCATCTCTTCCTGCGTCGCCGCCACCTCGCCCAGGTAATTTCGCTTTCCCGGCCTCGGCGTTCGCCTCAGCTTGGAGTCGACGAAGTAGGCGTTCTGGTGCCCGTAAAGGTCAATGGTCGTAAAAGCCCGAAAATCGACGGGGTCCGGGCAAGCCCCGTAAGCGGCGTTGTACTCATCAGGATAGAAGATCTGCACCGCCAGTGCCTCCCACCCTCCCGTCGAGCCGCCATAAAGCGCCCGCGCCCAGCCTTGCCCTAAACCGCGAAAGGTTTTCTCGATATGGGGAATTAACTCGTAAGTGATGGCATCGCCATAAGGACCCAGGTTGGCCGAATTGACGGCGTAACTATCGTCGTAGAAGGGATTGGCGTGCTGAATCTCCACCGCAATCACCCGGGGAAACGATGGGCCGCTCCACTCCTTATAGAAGTCATAGGCCATCTGTTGCTGAATCCGGTTATAACCTTCCAAATGAAAACGCTCGGAGTAATCGGGCTTCAGATTCTCGTCCGGCGGGGTCTCCCGCCAACTGCCGATCGTCGGCGCGAAGTGGCCATGAAACACGGCCAATGGATATTTCGACTGGGGATGGGTATCCCAGCCTTCGGGCAGTAACACCGTAGCGCCCAAATGCATCGGCCGCCCCCAGAACTTGGTCAGCCGTTCGCTCTGGATCCGGATATGCTTCACATACTTGGTATCCACCTGCGCCTTCAGCGCCGGTATCTCACCGTCCAGCGTCACCTGGAGCGACTTCCCCGGCGTCCATTCAATTTTCTGAGGCTTACTCAGTAAGTTCCCCGGTGCCTGATTCCACTGCTGCCCTTCCCCACGATCCATCGGTAGCTTCAGCAACCGGCCGTCGGCGCGGCGAAACGTCTCGTACTTATGGAGCAGAGCCTGTAAGTAGTAAGTGCCCGCCGGAAGCTGCGCCAAGGACTTCACTGGGAACCCAAACGTCTTCGCATCGATCGCCATCGGCTGCCCGGTGCGCCAACCTTCGACATCCACGCCGAAGATGGCCGCCGGCTCCGGATTGTCGGGCGACACCTGCAAGCGCGGCTCGGTTTTGTCGCGTACGGCCAGCATCACAATCAGCCGGCCATCGAGGGCTTGGGCTTGGGTGTGCTGCACCTCCACGCGTTGCGCGATGAGGAGACAAGGCAACAAAGGCAGAAGGAAACGAATCATAGGGTTCAGTTTACGCCAGCTTCCGCCCAGCCAGGCTTGTAAGTTGCTACGCTCTATAGAATGCGCTCCATTGCCGTTGCCGCTCTTACCCTTGTCCCCTTGGCCGTCGCTGAGTACCGCACTCCGCCAAAAGAAATTCTGGACGTGTTCCACGCACGCCGTTTACCCACGCTTTCGCTCAGCCCCACGCGCACTCACATCGTGCTGATCGACACCGTAGTGCACCCCACCATTGCTGACCTGGCCCAGCCCATGCTCCGGCTCGCTGGCTTCCGGATTGACCCGTTGTCGAACGGCCCACGCCTGACCACTTACGGCACGGGGCTCACCCTGAAGCAACTGCCCAACGGCGCGGACGTCCCCGTCGCGCTGCCACCAAACGCGCGCCTCGGTGTGCCCGTCTGGAGCGCCAATGGGCAATCCATCGCCGTCACCAACGCCACCAATACGGGCACCGAACTCTGGGTGGTGAATGTCTCCACCGGCAAAGCGAAGCAGCTGAACGTCGCCGTCAATGCAGCCACGGGCCAAGCCATCGACTGGATGCCCGACCATCGCACCTTGCTCGTCAAAACCGTGCCCGCCAATCGCGGCGCCGCACCCAAGGACGTCACCGCGCCGGCCGGCCCCACCATTCAAGAATCCGGTGGCAAGGCCGGGCCCGTCCGCACGAATCCCGACGCCTTGCACAACGTCCATGACGAAGCCGTGTTCGACCATTACGGCCGCGCCCAACTGATGCTGGTGGACTCGACGACCGGCGTCGGCACGCCTTGCGGCACGCCTGACATGTTCTTAAACGTGACGCCTTCGCCCGACGGCCAGCACTTACTCGTCACTCGTTTGCAGAAGCCCTACAGCTACCTGCACGACGCACCGGAGTTCCCCAAGCAAATCGATGTTATGAACCGCAAAGGCGCGGTGGTCTACACCGTCGGCAAGCTGCCGCTGGCCGAACGTGTGCCGATCGGCGGCGTCGTCGCTGGCCCCCGCCAAGTCCGCTGGCACCCAGCCGACCCCGGCATGGTCGTTTGGGTCCAAGCGCTCGATGGCGGCAATCCCAAGGAGAAGGTGCCCCATCGCGACCAGCTGCTGTCCTATCGCGTCGCCACCAAAGGCGCGCCCGTCGAAGTCAGTAAGACCCAACAGCGCCTCACCACCTTGCAGTTCTTCGGCCAAGGCAACCGCTTCCTCGTCACCGACTTTGACCGCGATCGCCGCTGGCAGCGCACCTTCCTGATCGGCGAAGGCGAACCCAAGTTACTCTTCAGCCGCAACATCCAGGACCGTTATAAAGATCCCGGCACGCCTGTCACTCAGTCTGCCGAGGGCACAATTCAAGAGGCCAACGGCCAGATCTTATTGAATGGCACCGGCGCTTCCCCGCAAGGCGACCGCCCGTTCCTCGATCGTTTCGACCTCGCCACGGCCAAAGCTCAGCGCCTCTTTGAGAGCGCGTCCGGCAAGTACGAAAGCGTCGTCGGCGTGTTGGACGAAGCCGGCGCCAAGCTACTGATTCGCAGCGAGAGCCCCAGCACTCCGCCCAATTACTTCATACGCGAGGGCGGCCAAACCATGGCCGTCACCAACTTCCCTGACCCTGCGCCCAGCCTGCGCGGCATCACCAAGCAATTAGTTACTTACCAGCGCCCCGACGGCGTGCCGCTCTCCTTCACCTTGTATCTGCCGCCCGGCTACAAAGCCGGCACGCGCCTGCCGGCCGTCGTATGGGCCTATCCGCGCGAGTACAACGATCCGGAAACGGCGGGACAGGTCTCGGGTTCCACCAATCGCTTCACCACCATCGGCGGCATGTCGCATCTGTTTTTCCTGTTGCGCGGCTACGCCATTCTGGACGACGCCGCGATGCCCGTGGTGGGCAACCCCGAAACCGTCAACGACACCTACGTGGCTCAGATTGTCGCCTCCGCCAAAGCGGCCATCGACAAGGCGGCCGAGATGGGCGTGATCGACCCTACCCGCGTCGGCGTCGGCGGCCATAGCTACGGCGCCTTCATGACCGCCAACCTGCTGGCCCACTCTGACCTCTTCCGCGCCGGCATCGCCCGGAGCGGCGCCTACAACCGCACACTGACGCCCTTCGGCTTCCAAAGCGAACGCCGCACCATCTGGGAAGCGCCCGAAGTCTACATGGGAATGTCGCCGTTCATGGTGGCGCAGAAGATCAATGAGCCCATCCTCTTCACCCACGGCGAAGCCGACAACAACCAAGGCACGTTCCCTATCCAAAGCGAGCGCATGTACCAAGCCGTCCGCGGCAATGGCGGCACCGCCCGCCTGGTGCTGTTACCGCATGAAGCCCACGGCTACGCCGCGCGTGAGAGTATTGAACACACATTGTGGGAGATGACCACTTGGTTCGACAAGTACGTGAAGGGTGCGGCTCCCGTCGCCGCTTCAGAGTAGAAAATGAAGGATGGTGGGCGTTCAGGGTTTCGAACCCCGGACCCTCTCGGTGTAAACGAGATGCTCTAACCACTGAGCTAAACGCCCGAACCTTCAGTTTACTATGATTTTGCGTTACGATAACGGTCTCAGTTTTCTATAGGAGAATCAGCAACCATGAAATCAAGAGTAGTTACCGTGGCCCTTATGGCCCTGGCCGTTCCAGCCTTCGCGCAGATGGCCGACAAGAAGATGAGCTTCTTTATCACCAGCGTGGGCAGCGGCAACGGCGCCGACCTCGGTGGCCTCAAGGGCGCCGACGCGCATTGCCAGAAACTGGCCAAAGCCGTGGGCTCGAAGAAGAAGTGGCGCGCCTACCTAAGCGCCACCGCCGAAGGCGGCAAGCCGGCCGTGAACGCCAAGGACCGGATTGGCAAGGGCCCCTGGTACAACGCCAAGGGCGTCATGATGGCCAACGACGTCGCCGACCTCCACTCCGCCAACAACAACCTAAAGAAAGAGACTTCGATCTCGGAGAAGGGCGAAGTGATGAACGGCCGCGGCGACACGCCAAATATGCACGACGTCCTTACCGGCACGCAGATGGACGGGACGCTGAAGGCAGGCACCGACGACACCACTTGCAAGAACTGGACCAGCCATGGCGAAGGCAGCGCGCTGGTGGGTCACCACGACCGCCAGGGAGGCGGCCTCAACCCCACCTCCTGGAACTTCGCCCACCCCTCCAAGGGTTGCAGCCAGGCGAACCTGGTTGCCACCGGCGGCGCCGGCCGTTACTACTGCATGGCTACTAAGTAACACTCTGGTAGGCGTCTAGCCCACGGCGTAGCCGGGGGACGCCTAGCAGCGGTCTCACTTACTATGGACGCTTTCGGCGTAAACTAAGTCGCCGGTGAGTCCGTCGTAATATTGGATGACTAAGTGGGGCTTCGGGTAGGCCACCCAGCGTGGCTTACCCGGCTCCACCGGATTATTGAAGACGTTGTTGATCTGGGCCACCGCGTAGTAAGGCATCTTCCGCAAAGTGCCGGGGACATCGTCGCGAATGTAAGTCGACCAGCGAATATCCACCATCCGGCCTCGTGAATCGAATGGGCCATTTGCTGGCCGGCCGCCTTCACTCTTCGCGGGATGATTCTGCGAGTTGAGCGGCCCGGATGCAAACTCCCAAACCCGGTCAGTAATCTTGACGGCAAAGCTATTGTGTAAGTCACCGGTCATCACGATTACGGGCTTACCCAAGCTCTCCCAGAATTGAATCATCTCCTCCCGTTCGGGCCCAAAGGCCGTCCAAGCATCGTCCTTGTTTCCGGGCAGATCGCTGCCGGGTGTACCGACGTGGGGTATGGTCAGGTTTACCGAAGAAGCGAGAAAGAAGAAGTCAGCATCGCTCTTGGTCATGCTCGCCTTCAGCCAGTCACGCTGCTTCTTGCCCATGATCGAAAGCCCGGGCTGATTGGGCTTGGTAACATCGTGCGAATCCCGTTGGCTGCGAGTATCGAGTAAATAGACCTCGACGTTGCCGACGCGAAAGCTGGCAAAGCTCTGCCGGCCAATCGAGTAAGTAGAATTACGCGTGGCTTTGGGCGCCGGACGAATGCGCAGGCGTTTGGCATCGAGCACTTGCACAATTTCATAGATACCGGCATTCGGCTCGCCTTCGAGGTTAGCGCCGCGCCCCACGTCGACCCCGGCCAATTGCCCGCCCCAATGCACGTGCAGGTTGTTGGTTTGGGCCAGGTCGAGCTTGGTGAAGTCGGCGCGGGAATCGGTCAGGATGTCGGAACCGGCGGCGAGTTGCCCTTCGCCGAATTGAATCGCCTGGGTCGCCACCACCGGCTGCGAGCCGGCCAAATAGTCATACCAGGCTTCCATCCCGATATCCCGAAAGGTCGCCCGGCGATCGCGCAGGCCAATGGTGGCGGTGCCGTAAATGTCGTTCAGAATTTCATGGTCATCGGGAGTGTAATAAGAAGGCATTTCCCGATGCCAAGCCGCCAGGGCCGCGCCGCGTTCGAGATAGTATTTATAATTCTCCCAGACACCGGTAATGGAGGGGGCGAGTTTCAAGATCGACGGCTCGGAACCCGCGGCCACTCCATTCTGCTCGCGCCACTGGTCAACGGTGAAGTCGCGTTTCTCCTCATACAACCAATCGCCATTCATAATCGAGAACAAAGTCTGGTCCCGCAACTTACTCAGCATCGTGCGATAGGCGGGTAACTCCGGCCGGATCACCTGCTGCGCGCAGGAGCCGAATTGAAAGCGAAAGTTGAACAGGCCACGCGGATTGGTAACCGGATCGCGAAAGGCTTCGGCGTCCGGAAGCGTGCGGAAGGAGCCGGCGGTGCCAGCGTCGCGCGCGGTGACGGGCTGGTAGTAGTAACGCGTATTGGGCTCCAGGCCGGTCAGCTTCAGCCAACCCGTCTGGTCATGATTGATCGACGTATTCGCCGAAACGGAAACGCGGTCTAA
Source organism: Bryobacterales bacterium (assembly GCA_038215525.1). Classification (GTDB taxonomy): domain Bacteria; phylum Acidobacteriota; class Terriglobia; order Bryobacterales; family Bryobacteraceae; genus JALHNI01. The sequence continues at coordinate 5,380 of JBBQQS010000039.1, read as the reverse complement.
CTTATCGGGCGCGAGGCCGTAGCGCACCCGGAACTCGCCGGGGCGAGAGGTCCGCGCCCAGATGGAGATCTCCCGGGCACCGACATGGCCCAGCATCGGGCCGTGGGTGATGCGGATCGGCGCTTGGGCCAGAAGTCCTATCGCGAAGCCAAGAGTAAAGAGAAGGCGCATAGCGTCTTCCACGATACCCCAAGCCAGCGGGCCCGGCCAATGGCTACAATCGCTTCATGCCCATCGTCATCGACGCACCGAACCAGCCCTGGGAACAGCGCACCATTACGCCCACCGGAGATCCAGTGTTTCGCAAGAACCTGTACACCGACCCGGACACGGGAATGGAGGTGCGTCTGGTCCGATATCCGGCCGGCGTTATGAACCCCACCCATACCCATCCGTGCGCGCACGGCATGTACATTCTCGAAGGCACCCTCGTCACCGGCCAGGGCCGATTTACGGCGGGCCAGTTCGTCTGGTTTGCCGAAGGGGAGACGATGGAGCACGGAGCCACGGCCGAAGTCGACGTGACGGTCGTGTTCATCACCAACAAGCCGTTCGAAATTCACTACCGATGACCGGTCGTGGGCGCGCCTATCCCGGCAAAGGCAACCACGTGGTGCGCGTCCCGCTCAACCTGGGCACCTGCGGCGGTAGGGAAGGGTCCATCCCACCCCAATCCATCGCCGGTTGGATCAGCGGGTCCAGAAAATCCAGCCAGCTCGAAACAGGCCGACGGGATCGTGCCAGGCGGCGAGTCCGGCAAAGCGTGGGATGGCTCTCCACTTCCCGGGCGTGGTCCTGCTCTGGGCGGCTCGCATCAGCAGGTAGCGATAAAACGAGCCCTTAGCCAGGGATTCTAGAAAGCGCGCGTTCGCGGGCGCCGCGTCGAAAACCTTACGGCAGGCCAGCAGGAAATTCGCTTCCATTAACCAAAAGTGGCTGCTGAGCGATCGGGGTGACCGGCGGTACCACACGACGACCTCGGGGACGGTGACAAAGGCATAGCGCGCGGCCAGGCGGGTATATAATTCCCAATCCTCGGCGGCCTGGAGGGCCTCGTCGAAGCCGCCGACGTCTTCGAGCGCCGCGCGCCGGATCAGCGTAGTCGACCCGCAACTGATGAAGTTCAGCCGCAGAAGCGCCTCCAGCACGTCGCCTTCGACCGTGGCGCGTTCGTCCGCGTACATCGGCCGCAACTCCTCGTCCACGAAATAAGTCCAACCGTATGCCACCCCGGCGTCGGCCCGACGTTCCAGTGCGTGAACCTGCAACTCGAGCTTGCGCGGCAGCCAGATGTCATCGGCATCGATCGGCGCCACAAACTCGCCCTGCGCCCGAGCCAGTGCCCGGTTGCGGGCTGCCGATGGACCCTGCCGCGCCTGACTCAGCACCACGACACGCCGATCGTTGATTCCCGCCAAAATTTTCGCCGTATCGTCGGTGGAACCGTCATCGACGACGATCAGTTCCAGGTCGCTCCACGTCTGACGCAGTACGGATTCGACAGCGACGGCAATCGTCCCCGCGGCGTTGTGCGCCGCCATTAGGCAGCTGATCATCGCCCTCTTACCCAGTTCATCAATCCGTTCAACCGATGCCGGAAGGGCAGCCTCGCCCGATCCGTACAAAGTTGGTCGGCCGCCACGGTCGTGAAGTAAGGTGACGCCTCGCTCGCCCATGTTTGGCCTACATAGTCCAGCATCAGCGGAATCCGCGGGTCGGCCGCTCGCTGATAGTGAGTAAACAGAACCACGCGTTCGCGTGAGTTCGCCGGATCGCCTTGATGCCAGACTCGCGCGTCAAAGACGTAGAAGTTGCCGTCGCCAAATCCAGCGATCTGCTCGGGGCGTCCCTGAGCGAGAACGCCGGCTTCGGTAAGCGGAGGGGCCTTCCGTAGCCGATGCGTGCCGGGAATGCACCAGGTTGCCGATTGCGGGGTACACCCTTCCAGGCCGACCGCGACGGTGACGGTGGGCCACAGCAAGCTTTCGAGGTCCACGTGCCAAACCTGCGCCTGGTTCGGCGTGGCGCGCCGAATATTCGCGCCCCACATCACCCAATCGCGCGTACCCAGAATCGCTTTCACGGTGTCCAGAATGGAGGCGTCCCGCGCAACCCGGCGGATCGCATCGGTCAACAAGTACGGTACGGCATGGCGGCCTTCCGCTTGTGTCGCGGAGAGCGCTTCGGCAAACAGCGGTTCGTCCGCCAGCAGGGCCGGCAGAACGGATCGGTCGTCCAAGGGGCGGGCTTGCGCCAGAAACCCACGTTCCCGGTATTCGTCGATTGCCGTCATCCGGCCTCCAGCCAAGGAAGGGCCCGGTCATTCCCTTGTTGAGTGTCGGCGAACGAGGGCCAAGACGCGAAGGGAGCGGGCTCACCCTCTCGATCTTACACCTGAGGAAAAGAAAGTCCAGCCCTACTAACCAGTCGGCCCAAGCCGGGACACCGCAGGCATCTCGCGCCGCATTTCAAGCACTTACCTTGGCCTGAGCTTCACGCGGACCCGCCACAGAACCTCGACTCCCCGCAGCAGGCGGATGTCGCGCTCGTTGAATCGCTGAGGAGTCAGATCCAGGTTTGTGGGAATCTCAATCTCCAGGGCATCGTCGGACTGCGACACGATGCGAACCGGCGTGTCTTCGATGGCTACCGCGGTCACCGCGGAAAATCCCTCGCCGGAAACCGTGGCGCGAGTGCCGAGAGCCAAGAAGGCGGAATTCACTAATGGATCCGCCGTTCCCGTGATCGTGTCCACTCTGGGCAAGGCGTCCGGCAGTTCCGTCACCCGATAGCCACAAATGAGAGCCGGGGGGCGAATCGCAAAAGGCAAGCCCGATCCGAGATCCATCGTGCAGCGGCGTCAGCGGGCCCAAGGCACAGGCAGATAAGTCGAGAAGTGTACTCCCGATCCGTCGGGGAAAAGTTTTGCGATTACGTTGCGGCCGGCGCCGATCGCAATGGCACTTCGCGTGGGGAACAACAGGCCATCCGAGAATCCCGAAACTAAGGCCGAGCCGTCGGCTTCCACTTCCACCGAATAAAGGTAGTCCTCGGCCACGCCTCCCAGTAGGGTGGAATAGATCAGCCCCCCATCCGAGGAGAAACGGGCCACGAATCCGTCGTACGACACGTTCGGATAAGCGATACTGGCTCCCGCACCTACCGTCCGCTGCGGAAAGTAGGGAGTCGCTTGGTAGGCGCCCGGCGTCGTGTAGAAATCGTATCCCCCAGTTGACCCGACAACATACAAGTCGCCGGTGGGCCCAAGAACGCCGCGGAAGGCGGACGACGGTGGAAGCCAAGTACTCCAAATCAACCTCCCCGTTGGGGAGAACTTCCAGATTCGGCTACCTACCGCATAGACGTTGCCGGATCGATCGATGCAGATACTGGCCACCGCATCCCGCGTAATGCCAAGATAAGTGGCGTAAAGGACTCTACTTCCGTCGGCGGAAAGCCGCACGAGATAGCCGGCGCGATCACGGTCCAAGGTGATCGACGGCCCGGGGTAATCGAGTTCAACGGCGTCCGGGGTTGTGGGCAACCCCCGTCGAGTGTAGCCGCCAAGCCAGATGGAGCCGTCGTCCGCAACCGTCAGCGCCCGCATGGAGTAGAAGGCCATTCGGGTGACGAACTTCGTTTCTAAGGTGGCCCGGTCTAGCTTCACGAGATAGAAGGGTCCGTTCAACTCAGGCTGTAAATCGAACGTGGATGGCAACGGCTCGCGATAGGACGTCCGCACGAGGAAGATATCGCCACGCGAATCTACAGTCACGCCTCCGCCGCAAAACGAATCGGGCGGTCCAGGAAAAGAACGCTGTGCCAAGACCTGCAAGCTCTGGCTAAGCAATATAACGACACAAGACTCATCCAGCGCTCTGCCAGCAAAGATAAACTGGCCCCGGTCCGGCAACAAAGTCAGGCCAGCGCGCCGACTTAGATCCAGTGGAAGTTGCATTGGTTGAATATCAAGAGAGGACGCGAACACGACCACGGATGCCAGAGTGACGAAAAGCGCGAGACCTCGCTTCATAGCCCTAAGATAGCCCTTCCGGGCATCTTCCGACGAGTCCCAGGAATATGCGAGTATGCACCCGATGCTCCACGTCACTCCAGGGCAGCTAAAATCGCCACGCGGACCTTGCGCGCCACATCGCCATTTACCAGCAGCGCCAACTCACCCACGTAGAATGTTGGGGACTCGGGAAACGGCAAATTGGCAGGGATTTCGATTTCCAGGCTCGAGTCCGACTGGGTAACAAAGCTCGATTGTTTTCTAATTTGTAACCTGATTCGTATTAATTCTCACCTTACTCAAGCAGAAACAATCCGTGATGGAAACGGCCCATAGAGAGCCGTCCGCTGCGCCGCATGCGGATAGCGGCCTTGGGCAACTACACCTGAGGAAAGACCCGATGACCGGCTTTTACCGCACCGGCTGCTGCGAAGTCGGGCCCCGACGACGTCGGCGTGCGCATCGCCAAAGAGTTATTCTTGCAGCGACAGGCCAGCGTCCCTCTTTGGCCGCCTTTGACCCTTGGCGCCCCCAGTGAGTTGGCTTTACCATCGACGGCATGGCAACCTCGATTTCCACCGAATATGACCGCATCGTGAACACCCTCCAGCTCTACATCGAAGGCAGCAAGCAGGGCAAAAGTGCCCTCATGCGTCCGGCCTTTCATCCGCAAGCGTCCTTCTTCGGCTATGTCGGCGAGACCCTCGCCGTCGGCTCGGAGTTTCTCTTCGACTGGATCGATAAGAACGGCCCTGCGCCGGCGATTGAGCCGCGCGTCGTCAGTGTGGATATCCTGGACTCGATCGCCGTCGTCCGCCTGGAAGTCGCCGGCTGGTCGGGTGCCTTAGTGGGTAAGGACGCCCATATGTCCGACCTTTTCACGCTGCTGAAGATGCCCGAAGGGTGGCGGATCATCCAAAAATCGTTCCATTGGCACGCCTAAACGCGCACCCTCTGGTATATTCTTTTACCGGAGAGATTTAAATGGCGCAGCCGAACGTGCCGCGGAAGATACTCGAATCTTGGAAGCAAATCGCGGCTTACTTAGACCATAGCGAGCGCACCGTGCGGCGCTGGGAGACCAGCGAGGGCCTGCCGGTGCGCCGTCATGGGCATGCAAAGCAGGACACGGTCTTCGCCTACCGCCATGAGCTTGAGGCCTAGAGCCGGTCGCGGACAAAGTATGCGGATCCGGATCCAGTTGAGGTCCTTCCCGCCGTAGCCTTCAGCAATGCCTACCTCGTCGAGCATGACGCCATCACGCGGACCATGCATTGCTATATCGCCGGTGCCCGGGCGGGCGACGGCAGTCTGATGCGTCCGGCTTTTCATGATGGGGCGACCATCTTTGCGAGAATTGAGGTG
>JBBQQS010000038.1:0-18424 GCA_038215525.1 Bryobacterales bacterium | reverse complement strand
AGAACGGCATGGCCTTCGGCGAGGCGATGCGGCTGCTGGCGGGTTCGGATGCCGAGGCAGGCGACGCGGATTCAGCGGGCGGCTGGGCCGGTGTCGTGGCGGGGGAGTGGTTGGCGGATACCCTGCGGGGATTGCGCAGTCCCCAGGGGTTGGCGGCGGTGGATCCCGGTCAGGCTTTGCGAGGCTCGCTGCGGCCGTATCAGCAGGTGGGCGTGCGCTGGCTTTACTCGCTGGCCAAGCTTGGTTTGGGGGCTTGCCTGGCGGATGACATGGGCCTGGGCAAGACGATCCAGGTGCTCTCGTTACTGCTGGTGCTGCAGCGCGAGTCGCACGCCAATCCGGTGCCCAGCCTGCTCGTGGCGCCGGCTTCTCTCCTCGCCAACTGGGCCAGTGAACTGGAGCGTTTCGCTCCCGGGCTGAAGCCGCTGGTGGTCCATCCGTCGGTGATGACCGCTTCTGAGATCAAGGCGCTGACGCCGGACCGGCTGACGAATGCGGATTTGGTCATCACCACCTATGGTTCGCTGCTGCGGATTCCTCAACTGTCTGAGGCCCGCTGGCGGTTGGCCGTGCTGGACGAGGCGCAGGCCATCAAAAATCCGGGGGCCCGGCAGACGCGCGCCGTGAAGGCGCTCCAGGCCCAGGCCAGGGTGGCGCTGACCGGTACGCCGGTGGAGAACCGGCTGGGGGATTTATGGTCGATCTTCGATTTCGTGAATCCGGGATTGCTGGGGTCGGCGAAGGAGTTTACGGCGGCGGCCAAAGGGATGGCCAGCCGTGGTTCTTACAGCCCGCTCCGCGAATTGGTGCGGCCTTACATTCTGCGGCGTTTGAAAACCGACAAGTCGGTAATCTCTGACCTGCCAGACAAGACAGAATTGAAGGCTTTTTGCTCGCTCAGCCGCCCCCAGGGCGCGCTGTATCAGCAGGCGGTGAAGGAACTGGCGGCGCAGCTGAACGATGTCTCGGGTATCAAGCGCAAAGGATTGGTATTGTCGTTCCTGATGCGTTTCAAACAGATTTGCAACCATCCGTCGCAATGGCTGGGGGACGGAGCCTGGAAGGAAAGCGACAGCGGCAAATGGGCCCGCCTGCGTGACATCGCCGAAGTGGTGGCGGCGCGGCAGGAGAAGATGTTGGTGTTTACTCAGTTTCGCGAGATGACCGGGCCGCTGGCGGAGTTTCTGGAGACGATTTTTGGGCGGCCCGGCGTCGTCTTGCACGGCGAGACCGAGGTGAAAAAACGCCAGGACCTGGTCCGGCGCTTTCAGCAGGATGAGCGGGTCGGCTTCTTCGTGCTGTCCCTGAAGGCGGGTGGCTCCGGACTCAACCTCACCGCCGCTTCGCACGTCGTGCATTTCGATCGCTGGTGGAACCCGGCCGTCGAAAACCAGGCCACCGACCGCGCCTTTCGCATTGGGCAAACCAGGAATGTGCTGGTACACAAGTTCATTTGCCGGGGTACCGTGGAGGAGAAAATCGATCAACTCATCGACTCCAAGCGCCAACTCTCCGAAGATTTGCTGGCCGGCGGCGCGACCGTGCTTTTGACTGAATTGAAGGACGACGAATTGATGAAGCTGGTGGCGCTCGACCTCAGCAAGGCACTTGAGGAGTAATCGATGTCTGCTTACTATGACGGCTGGAAGCCCTATGTTTCCGTGGCGGCACGGCGGGCCAAGACGCAGCGTGAGTTGGCCAGGCGCAAAAGCCAAGGGTCCTCCGGCTCGCCCGTGGTCGTCGCCGGGCGCACGATTGCGACCACCTTCTGGGGTAAGGCCTGGTGCGAAAACCTGGAGCAGTATAGCGACTATGAGAACCGCTTGCCCCGCGGCCGGACCTATCTCCGCAACGGCTCCGTAGTGGACTTGCAGATTGCCCCCGGCGCGGTGCAGGCCCTGGTGAGTGGCTCGCAGTTGTATTCCGTCACCGTCAAGCTTTCGCCAGTGGCCAAAGAACGCTGGCAATCCATCTGCAACGACTGCGCGGGGGAAATCGATTCGCTCGTCGAACTGCTGCAAGGGCGCCTCTCGAAAGCGGTGATGGAAAGGATCTGCCGGCCGCAAATCGGCCTGTTTCCCTCGCCCGCCGAGATCAAGCTGGCGTGCAGTTGCCCGGACGGCGCCTACATGTGCAAGCATCTGGCCGCCGTGCTCTATGGCATCGGCGCCCGGCTGGATCACCACCCGGAGTTGCTGTTCCTGTTGCGCGGGGTGGACGAGAAGCAGCTAATTGCGGCGGCTGGCGCGTCCACTCCGCTGTCCAAAGCCGCGCCCGCCCAAGGCAAGGTTTTGGGCGGCGCGGACCTCGCCGGTATGTTTGGTTTGGACATGGGACCTGACACCGAGCTCTCGCCGGCCAAGACTCCGTCTAAGCCCAAGAAGGAAACGCCCAGGAAGGCAACTAAGCTGCTGTCCAAAGGGTCTCCTGCCACCGCCAAAAAGAAGAAGCCCCCTAAGCGCCCGCCGGTAAAGAAAGGCGAGAAACGTAAGAAGGGCTAAGGCAAGATGGCACGTGACCCGATGCACCATTAGGCGCAACCTCTTGCGTGTCGCCGGCATGCGAGCGGAGGGGCATATTGGCCTGCCGCCGGTCCTAACCTGGAAGCCGACGAGCGGGTAAGAGCCTCGGAGCACCCACCTCGCCAGCAATGCCGCTTGCCACAGGATCCGGTTGATTTCCACCCATTTCGGCCTTCTTCCAAGCAACCAGATACAGAACCCTTAGTATGCAAACCATACCGGCACAAAAGGCAGGCAGAGCGCCTCTAACCGCACACGGCGAACATCATGCGTACGAACAACACCAAAGCCACCGCGCATCACGGCCACCACATGGAGCGCCAGTCGCACGTCGGGAAAGAATAACGTCCCGATCGAGAGCCTAATCTCGAACAGCACCAGTAGCCTACAAGCCATCACCAGCCCGGTGAAGAACCGCAGAAGCAGGAATGCTGTCGACATATCGTTAGCGCGGCTAGTCCACCGCCACCACGACCGTGGCGATCGTCCGGGGGCCTGTCCTTAGCTGATTCACCACGTTGCCCTTGGCGTCGAGCTCGACCAACCGGCGGCCCGTGTAGTCGGAGACCAGCCAGTTGCCATTGGGCAGGATGGCATGGCCGGAAGCCCAGCCGAATTGGGTGTCGGGTTGCTTCCCCCCGACGCTGCGGAGGACCTTACCGGCGGGGTCGACTTCGAGGACTTCGCCAGGGTCGGAGAGCGTGAGCATCGTGTTGCCGTTGGCGAGCCGGCGGCCTTGGTAGAGGCGGCGTTTGTCGCCTTCCGGGGCCTGCCATTGCCAGATGATCTTCTTGTCTTTGTCGACCTCAATCAGCTTCGCCACGGCTTCGACGGCAATGAGCGTGGTGCCGGCGTCGGTGCGGTTGGCGTTGCGCATGCGCATGCTCGAGAGGTCAGCACTTTGGTACTCCCAGACGATCTTGCCGCCCTTTTCTACTTCGAGCACGCGGCCTTGCTTGGCGTCGCCGATGAGCGTGTTGCCGCTCGGCAGGCGTTGAGCGGCGAGGGGATGTTCGAGGCCGGCGGAGAAGGTCCAGACTTCTTTGCCATCGGCGTCGACTTCGACCACTTTGCCCTTCGAGCCAACCGTGTAAAGAATATGACCGCCGGGCAGGCTTTGCGCGTCGTGCCCGCGGCCATTGGGGCGGGTGAAGAGCTCGCGGCCGGAGGGCCAGAGCATGCCGACCACCTCGCCTTGCAGGCCATGGTCGGACACCAGGATCTTGGTTTGCTTGGTGTCGGGCTTCAGGTATTTGTCGAAGTAAGCGAAGAGGCGGGCTTCGGCGCGTTCGGCGTCAACGCCTTTGAAGCCGTGGCCAGCGCCGTTGATGGTTTCAAGCTCGGCATCGACGCCGGCCGAGAGGAGCTTCGCGGTGAGCCAGGCCGATTGCTCATAGGCGACGTAGTTGTCCTTGGTGCCGTGCACAGAGAGGATGGGCGGCGCGAGCGGGGTGACGTAGTAGAGCGGGCTCGAAGTAATGTGGGCTTGGCGGTTGTGGGCGAGGTCGCCACCGAGGAACATGGGCAGGACTTCGTGGGCGTCGACGCTTTTGCCGTAAGACTGGGTGAAGTCAGAGGGGCCGTAGAAGTTGACGACGGCTTGGACGGCACTCGATTGGTCGAGGTTCGGGCCGGAGCCTTCGAAGACCTTCAGCGGCCCAGTGAGGCCCACCATCAGCGCGAGGTGACCGCCAGCGGAGCCGCCGGTGACGCCGATGCGGTTGGGGTCCACGTTGTACTTCTTGGCGTTGGCCCGCAGAAAGCGGACGGCGGCCTTGGCGTCTTCCACCGGCGCGGGGAATTGATGGCGAGGCGCAAGCCGGTAGCTCATGGTGGCGCAGGTGTAGCCGCGCTGGGCCAGTTTGATGCAGAGGGCATGATAGCTGGTGCGCTTACCGGCGCGGAAGCCGCCGCCATGGATGGCCAGCACCGCGGGTTTGGGCTCGACACTATTGGCGGGACGGAAGATGTCCATCTGGACGACCTGCCCCACCTTGCTATATTCGACGTCCATATCGGCCTGTATGCCCGGAGGGACGGCGATGGGCGCTTGGGCCCAGCCCAGAGTGGCAAAGAGGAAAGAGAGTGTCCGCATCGCCCGTGAGCGTACCATAGGCCTGTACCTCGCGGACAAAGCCATGTAACATGTGGATGAAGATGAGATCCGCACTCGCATTTTTTTCGAGCATCCTGCTGGCGGCTGAGGCTCCCGTCACTTACCCCCACGCGCCAATGCCGACCTATACGGCAGCGGAGAAGCGCCATTGGGCCTTCCAGCCAATCACCGTGGTCCCTACGCCCACCTTTTTGAGCCCGGCCGACCAGGCCTGGGCCCGGAATCCGATTGACGCTTTCATCCTCGAACGGCTGGCCAAGGACGGTTTGCGTCCGGCGCCAAAGGCGGACCGGATCACATTGTTGCGACGCGCGACGCTCGATCTGACGGGCCTGCCTCCTACGCCCGCGGAAGTGGATGCCTTCGTCGCCGATAAGTCACCGCAGGCTTGGGGCCAGGTGGTGGATCGCCTACTGGCCTCGCCCGCCTATGGCGAGCGCGGGGCACAGCATTGGCTCGACGTGGTGCGCTTTGGCGAGACGGAGGGCTTTGAGTACGACAATCACCGGCACGACGCGTGGCGCTATCGCGACTATGTGGTGCATGCGATCAACACGGACAAGCCCTATCCGGAGTTCGTGAAGGAGCAGTTGGCGGGCGATGAGATGAACCCGAACCACGAGCAACTGCGCATCGCCGCAGGATTTCAGCGTTTGGGCGCGATTCGCCGGAATGCGGGCAATCAGGAGGTCGCCTCTTCGCGCAACGAAGTGTTGACCGAGATGACCAACATTGTGGGCTCGGCGTTTCTGGGCATGACGCTCGGCTGTGCCCGTTGCCACGACCATAAGTTCGACCCGATCAAGCAATCGGACTACTACCGGGTACAAGGCTACTTCGCCTCCACCGTCGATCAGGATGTGCCGCTGACGTCGAGCGCCGATCAGGCAGAGTGGAAGACGAAGTTCGACGAGGTGGAAGCGAAACTCAAGACGATGCAATCCCGGATGAAGCTGATGAAGGGCGAGGCCTTAGTGAAACTCGAGGCGGACTACAAGGCCAAGGAAGCCGAATTACCGGAGCCTTTGCCGGCCCTGTTCAGTGTGAAGAACGACCTCACCAAGACCTCACCGATGCACCTCTTGGCCCGCGGCGAATACAGCATGAAGGGCGCGACGGTGGGCATGCGGCCGCCAGGCATCCTAGCCGGGCCGGACCTGCCGGAGTTGCCGCTGACGACCGACAAGCCGCGCACCAAGCTGGCCGAATGGATGTTCAACCCCGCAAATCCGCTACCCGCGCGCGTGATGGCGAACCGCATTTGGAGCGATCACTTCGGGCGCGGCATCGTGGCGACGCCGAATGACTTTGGCCGGATGGGCTCCCGGCCGACCCATAAGGAATTGCTCGATTACCTGGCCGACCAGTACCGCTCGAATGGCTGGCAGATGAAGCCCCTCCATCGGATGATTCTGCTATCGAATACCTATCAGCAGGCGGTGGCGAATCCAGTGGCCGGGAAGTTGGGTGCGCAGAAAGATCCGGACAAGACGCTGCTATGGGCGTTCCCCCGCAAGCGCCTGGATGCCGAACAACTGCGGGACACCATGCTGGCCGTATCGGGTGACCTGAACGCCAAGCTGGGCGGGCCTTCGGTGCTGTTGCCAGTGCAGCCGGAACTGGTGAATCTGCTCTACAAGCCGCACCAATGGGTGGCGACCAAGGACACGGCCGAATATAATCGGCGCAGCATTTACCTGATCCAGAAGCGCAACCTGCGGCTTCCGTTTATGGAAGTGTTTGACCTGCCGGACCGCTCGGCGAGTTGCGCGCGGCGGGAGTCCTCGACGCATGCCCCGCAGGCACTCGAGATGCTGAATGGGGAGATGTCGAATCGGCTGGCGAAGTCGTTCGCGGCGCGGTTGCTGCGTGAGGCGGGTCCGGGGGCGGCGAAGCAAGTGGATTTGGCCTACCGGCTGGCGACCAGCCGTATGCCTTCGGTGGCCGAGAAGCAGACGGCACTGGCGTTTCTGAAGACTCAGCCGCTCGAAGAGTTCGCGTTGGCAATTTTGAATTTGAATGTGTTTGTTTATGTCAACTAACGAAGAACATATCCGCCCCACCCGGAATCGCCGCGAGTTTTTGACCGATGCCTTCTGCGGCTTCGGCTCCTTGGCCTTCGCGCAGTTAGCGCAGGCGGAGAATCCGCTGGCCCCGAAGCCGGCGCACTATCCGGCCAAGGCCAAGAACGTCATCTTCCTCTTCATGGCCGGCGGACCTTCGCACCTCGAAACCTTCGACCCAAAGCCCCTCTTAAACAAACTGAGCGGCCAGAAGCGGCCGGCCGAATTCGGCGAGGCCAAGTATCAGTTCGTGCAGAACGACGCCAAACTGCTGGGCACGCAGCGTAAGTTCAAACAGCACGGCCAAAGCGGCCTGTGGGTGTCGGACCTCTTTCCGCATCAGGCGCAAGTAGTCGATGACTTGTGCGTCCTCAAGAGCGTCACCGGCGACATGGTAGTGCACTCGGCGGCGCAGTATCAAATGATGACCGGTCGCATTCTGCCGGGCTTCCCGAGCATGGGTTCCTGGGTGGTGTACGGCCTGGGCTCCGAGGCGAGTTCCCTGCCCTCCTACTGCGTGCTGCCGGACCCCGATGGCGCGCTCGAAGCGGGACAACCCATGTACATGAACGGCTTCCTGCCGGCGGTCTATCAGCCGTCGATGCTGCGGCCGGGTCCGAAGCCGGTGCTCAACCTGGACCTGCCGCAGAATGTGAAGTTCGAGAACAGGCGCAAGACCATCGACTTGATCAAGCGCTTGAACGAAGTGAACCCGGATGGCGAGGACCCCGAGTTCTCCGCCCGTATGTCGGCCTACGACACAGCCTTCAAGATGCAGACCGAAGCGCCCGAGGTCTTCGACGTTTCGAAGGAATCGCCCGAGACGCTGGCGCTCTACGGAGTCGGCAAGGAACCGACCGATGACTACGGCCGCCGCTGCCTCCTGGCGCGCCGGATGGTGGAGAAGGGCGTGCGGTTTGTGTGCGTGGTCTCCGGCGGTGGCCCCGGCGACCTGCAGTGGGACGCGCACGGCGACATCGAAGAGAATCACCTGCGCATGGCCGCCCAGGCCGATCAGCCGATCGCGGCCCTGATCAAGGACTTGAAGCAGCGCGGCATGCTCGACGACACGCTGGTGCTGTGGGGCGGCGAGTTCGGACGTTCACCCGAAGCGCAGACCGGCAAGGGCCGCGATCATCACAACCTCGGCTTCACGATGTGGATGGCCGGCGGCGGCATCAAGGGCGGGCAAGCGATTGGCGCTACCGACGAGATTGGCTTAAAGGCCGTCGAGGAGGTGCACCACTTCCGCGATATCCATACGACGATCCTGCACCAGTTGGGGCTCAACCAGGACGCACTCAGCTTCCTGCACCAGGGCCGCAAGGAGCGCTTGACCGAGATCCACGGCGAAGTGATCCGTAAGGCTATAACTTAGAAGGGCTGCTTCTTCTTGGGCGCATCTTTAACGGCTGCGCCGAACACCAACGTGACATCGACGACACGAGTCTGCTCGTTGGGAGTCGGAATCGCCTTGGTGGTGCCGAGGTTCTCGAAGAGTGAATCATCGCGGACGCGGCTCAGAAACAGGTCGGGGTATTCGCCGTTGTAAGGCTTGCCGTTTTCGAGCGCCCACATCTTGCGCAGTTGCGGCTCGTTCAAGATATCCAGGCCTTCGATTTTCAGCTTGCCGAAGGTGTAGACGGGACCGGGCGTAACGGTAATGGTAAGGTCGGCGAGCGTCTTGTCCTTTTCGCGACGCAACAGGCGCTCGAATTTCGCCTCGGCCTTCAGGTGGCCTTCGCGGACGAGGAAAGCGCGGGCACGCTTGACGGCGGTGGCAACCTCGGTCATGTTGGCGAGGTCGCCGGGTTGGAGCACCAGGGTCTGGTACAAGGTCTTGGCGTCGCCGCTGTAGCCACGGAGTCGAATCGCTCCAAGGTCGAAGCTGGGCCCTTCGATCACGTCAATCGAGACATTGCGCCCGGTGTTGTCGGCCGAGGGCGTCGCGGTCACCTTAGGAAAAGCGACCTCCAGGCGGCCGCGCTGCTCATAGATCGGCCGAATCGTCGTCTCGAGATACTGGCGCACCAGTTCTTCCTTATACACCGCGCCCATGGCGATCTGGTTCATGGCGATCTGCAGGGCGGCGGTGGGGACGGCTTCGTTGCCGTGGAAGCTCACCTGGGAGATGGTGGGCAAAGGACGATCGGGCCGGAAGATGACGACTAGGCTGTCGCCGACATCTGGGACCAGCTTGCTGACGACGCCCTCCTTGAGTCCTTTGGGCTGCAAGAAGGCCTCCAACGCGCGGGAGTAGCGGTTGAGGAACTCCTTGGTGGCGGGGATGCGTTCGGCGAAGAGCGGGTCGTTTTGCTTGAGGTGGGCAATCATTTCGGCGGGGGATGCGGGAAGGTCCTCGAAGCGGTAGGGGAAGACTTGGGGGATCTCGATCACCTCGAAGGTGGCGTCGAGTCCGCCGCCGGGAGCGGGGGCGTACTTGTAGCCGACGCGCTCGAAGACGCCGGAGTTAGCCAGCTTGAGACGCGCGGCCTCGAAGGCGGCCGAGTCGGCAATTTGGCCGACCTTGATGCCGCTGAACTCGATGATGCCGGCCGCGGTAAAGGTCTTGTTGCCTTGCACCTTCAAGGACCGAACTTGAGCGGACGGGGCGGGTCCCGGGTCTGGCACGGCCTTGGGTTTGGGGACGGGCTTTTGGGCCAGCAGGGTGAGGGTGAGTACAAGCCAAGTCACGATTTTATTATGACGGGCGAGGACGGCATCGGGTTGCTGCTGGTGTAGTGGGGTGCGGCTTCAGCGCGCGTTGGCCGTCAAACGGGCGACAGAGATGTTTATATAAATGTCTTTTTATCTTTAAGTCGTGAGAAATATATCAAACATTACACTAATTTTTACCCATAAACTGATCATTTGTATACATTTATACACTAATTGAGACAGCGTCGAATTGTGAAGATAAATTCTACATATCTCAGTAAGCACATGATGGGATAAACACTTATTTTCCCGTCGGACCGGTGCTTTCAGGGGCGGACACGTTGCGGCGCATGGGTTGGGGGAATCTACGGCCGCCAGAGGATTTCGACGTAGTGCGCGCCGCGGACCTGGCCATCGCCGGTGAGGATCGTCTCCACCCTGGCCGGGCCAGTAGCGGGCTTTAGGCCAGTCACCTTTGCCGATCTTGCCCCGGCTGGAATCTTCACCTTGCCGGCGGCAGTGCCGAGTTTTACCTCAGCCTTGGCCTCCGAAGCAAAGGGCGGAAAACGAATCTCCAGGTCGTAAGCCCCCTGGCCGGCCAGCGAAATCTCCCAATAGCCCATCGCATCGGGCAGCTTCCATTCGGCCTTGGGGCCTCGCCAATCCTGCCGATTGAGCGTCAGCGGATTCTCGAAGCGCGTGCCGGCGATGAAGCGCACCGGCGCGAAGCCACGCGTCGTAGTGACGTCGCCGAACCAAGCCATGTAAGAAGCCTTCAACTCGGCGGCGATGGCGGGCTGCGCCTCGATCAGGTTCTTCTTTTCGCCGGGGTCATTCTGCAAGTCATAAAGCTCGAACTGCACTTCCGCCGGCATTGATCGACCGATCGGCACATTATGCAGCAGCTTCCAGCGCTCGGTGCGGACGCAGAAGTTGCGATAAAGCACTGGGGTGTCGCCGCGGTGGATCTGCAGGAAGATCTTGCGGTCGGCCCAAGCCGCATCCGCCTTCTGGAGCAAAGGCTTCAGACTCTGTCCATCGAAAGGGACCTTTGACGCAATCCCACATACGTCCAGCAGCGTCGGAGTGACGTCGATCATGGCCGTCATCCGCTCCACCTTCCCGGCCCGGCCGGCGCCTGGCCCGCGCCAGAAGAACGGACTGCGGATGCCGCCTTCGTAAACGGTGGACTTCTGGTTACGCAGACCCGTCGTGTAGTGCTGATTCGTGGCGCCGTTATCGGTCATGAAGATGACGATCGTGTTCTCGGCCAGCTTCAGGTCGTCGAGCCGCTTCAGCACGCGCCCTACGTTCTCATCGAGATTCTCGATCATGCCGTAGATATTCGCCACCTTCTCGGGAAGGCCCTTGGCGAGATAAGGCTGCGAATACTTCTTTTCGATTAAATACGGGTCATGCGGCGCATTGGTGGGCAGATAAGCGAAGAAGGGGCGGCTCTGGTGGCGTTCGATGAAGGCGATCGTCTCGGCAGCGAAGATGTCGGTGCAGTAGCCCTTTACGCGTTCCCATTTGCCGTTGCGCAGAAGCATCGGGTCCCAGTAGTCGCCGCCGCCCTCGGGGGCAGAGGGCTGCTGCAGCCCGCCGCCCAGGTGGACCAGTGCTTCGGCAAAACCCTTGTCGATGGGGCGCGTCGGGTAGCAATCGCCCAGGTGCCACTTGCCGAAGATGCCGGTGGCATAGCCGTTCTCGCGCAGCATCTCAGCCAGCGTGCGATTGCTGGGATCCATGATCGCCTGCCCCTGGTAGGTGTCGGTGACGCCGGTGCGGTAGTAGTAACGACCGGTGAGCAGGCTGGCTCGCGTGGGGGCGCACAGGGGCGAGACGCAGAAGTTGGTAAACTCCACCGATTGCTGGGCCAGCCGGTCGAGATTCGGGGTCCGTAGGTGAGGGTTGCCGTGATAGCCAAGGTCGGCGGTGCCCTGGTCATCCGTCATGATGAGTACAATGTTGGGTTGCCTCTTGGTTTGTGCACCCAGGCCAGCGGCGGTCGCCGTCACCAGAAATTCGCGTCGAGTTTGCATCGGAGTTATCTTATCTCAGGCTATCGCCCGCCATCGAGAACGGCGCGAAGCCGATCGGCCAGTTCCCCCGGCGTAAACGGCTTGGGCAGGAACGCCCCGGTGATGCGCTGCTGCTCGAGCACGCTCTCCGGGTAACCCGACATGTACACCACGCGCAAGCCGGGCTGCCGGCGCTCGAAATCCCGCGCCATTTCTCCCACGTTGCCCTGGGGCACAATCACATCGGTCAGCAGTAAGGACGTCTCCCGGCCGTGCTTCTCGAACAAGGCGCGCGCTTCGGCAAAGGTCGCCGCCGTCAGCACCCGATAGCCCCGCCGCTCCAGCGAATCCCGCAGCAACTCCCGGACGCCGGCTTCGTCCTCCAGCACCAGGATCATCTCCGAGCCACGGCGACCCACCCCCGCCGCCGCGCGCGGGCGTTCGGCCATTGTGGATCGCAACGCCGGGAAGTACACGTCAAAGCGCGTCCCTTCCCCCGGCTGCGACAGCACGCCGATCTCGCCGCCGCACTTCTTCAAAATGCCGTACACCACCGCGAGGCCCAATCCCGTACCCTGCCCCGGCGCCTTCGTCGTAAAGAAGGGGTCGAAGATCTGCGCCTTCACCTCTTCGCTCATCCCCTCGCCTTCGTCGAGCATAGTCAGCCGCACAAAGTCCCCGGTCACGCGACCGCTGGGCAACGGTTCGGGGCCCGCCGTGCGCACCGTCAGCGCGCCGCCGCTGGGCATCGCGTCCTTGGCGTTCAGGGCCAGATTCAGGATCACCTGCTCCACTTGGCCGGGGTCGGCAAAGATCTGCGGCACGGCTTCGTCGAGTTCGGAGCGCCAGTGGATCTGCTCGCCGATCACCCGCTCCAACATCCGCTCGACGCTACGCACGCTATCGTTCAGTTGAATGGCGCGCGGCTCGACAACCTGCCGTCGCCCCAGCGCCAGCAACTGCCGCGTCAGCCCGGCGCCGCGCTCCGCGGCACGCACCACTTCGGTCGCGTTGGCTTGGTGCGCGCTGCCGTCTTCGAGCTCGGACATGAGGACATGGCCGAAGCCGAGAATCACCGTTAGCAGGTTGCTAAACTCGTGCGACACACCGCCCGCCAACTGCCCCACCGCCTCCATCTTCTGCGATTGCTGCAACTGGCGCTCCAGCCGCTTGGTCTCCGTCAGGTCTTCGCAGATGCGTACGTAGCCGCCATGCAGTTCCCGCGTCCAGGACCGAACCTCCACCTGTCCGCCAGACTTGGTCCGCACCGTCTCCTCACTGCGCTCGCCCACCGGCAGCGGCCAGCCCCACGGCACCCGGCGGCCCAGAATCTCATCCGCCGGCCAGCCAAACAGGATCGCCGCCGAAGCGTTCCAACTGGTCACTTGCCCATCCCGCGACAGCGCCAGGATCGGCAAGGGCGAGCCCTCAATGATCGCCTGCAGCGTCTCGTTCGTCTTCTCGAGCAACGCGGCCGTGAAGTGCTGATCCGTCGTTTCCAAGTGCATCACCACCGCGCCATCGGGCAGCGGCGCCACCAACATCCGGTACCAGCGAATGCCGCTGCGGCGCGTAATGGCGTACTCGCGGTCGAACAGCGGCACCTTACCGGCCAAAATGCTCGCCAGCCCCTCGCCCACCGAGTCGTGGTCGTCGGCCTCGCGCACCGTGCGATAGGCCCGGCCCACCCCCGCGTCCTTCTCGGCGGTCATCGCGCCGCGCCAGGCGTGGTTTACTTGGCGGATGATCCCCTGCTGGTCCACCACCGCGATCTCGGCGGGCACCGCGTCAATGATCGCTTGCAAGGTCTCGGCCTTGTTGCGCAGCGTTTGCTCATATTGCCGGGCTTCGGTGATCTCGCGCAAAGCGAGTTGACACCCTCCGCCGGGCGTGCGCGTGGCACAGATCTCGAGCGTCCGCGGCGCGCCGTGGGGCGACGGGAAACTCACCGCGCTGCGGACCACGCCTTGTATATCGAGCCCCGATAGGTCCACCTGCGCGCCATAATCGCCCAGCAGGTTCCGCAGTTGCGCCAGGTTCCAGGTGAGCAATGTCGCCCGCGCCTGCCCCGCCAATGCGACCGCCCGTGGATTCGCATCGACAATCAGATTCTGCCGGTCGAGCACAAAGACGGCATCGAAGGAGTTCTCGAAAAGCCCGCGGTAGTGCGACTCGGCGCGACGGCGCAGCCAATCCACTCGCAGCAGGTAGGCCACGCCCCCCAACAGTCCCAGGCCAAACAAGGCGCTAACGGCAATCAACCACGCTGACGTCAATCCCTCAGTGTATCCTGTCTGATTGCGGCCCCTGCTCTTCTACTGCGACCATTATGAGCCCACGCTCCCCCCCGGCCATCGCTTTCCCATGGCTAAGTACCGCCTCCTCCGCGAGCGCCTCACTGGCCACTTCGATCTGGAACCGGCCCCCCTCGCCACCGCGCAAGAGATCGAAATCGCCCACGAGCCCACCTACGTCCAGGACTTCCTCACCGGCAACCTCTCGCCCGCCGCCATGCGCCGCATCGGCTTCCCCTGGAGCGCTGGACTGGCTCAACGCACCTGCGCCTCCGTCGGCGGCACCCTCGCCGCCGCCCGGCACGCGCTGTCCCAGGGCTGGGGTGGCACCCTCGCCGGCGGCACCCACCATGGTTTCTATGCCGAAGGCTCCGGCTACTGCATCTTCAACGACCTCGTCATCGCCATCAAGACCCTCCGCCAAGAAGGACTCATCCGCCGCGCCGCCGTCGTCGACCTCGACGTCCACCAAGGCGACGGCACCGCCCTGCTGCTCGCCGATGATCCCCTCTCCTACACCCTGTCTGCCCACGGCCGGTTGAACTTTCCCTTCCGCAAACAGCGCAGCACGGTTGATATCGAGTTTGAGGACGGCACCGAGGACGCCGAATACCTCGCCCGCCTCGCCGCCGCCTTGCCCACCGTGATGGAGTTCGGCCCCGACATCGTCTTCTTCCAGTCTGGAGTCGACGCTCTAAAAACCGACGCCCTCGGCCGCCTCGCACTCACCCTCGTCGGCATGGGCGCACGCGACCGATTGGTCTTTCAGGCGGTGGCGGACGTGCCGCTCGTGATTACGCTAGGCGGCGGTTACTCGACTCCCATCGAGCACACCGTCGACGCCCATGCGCAGACGTTCTTGGGGTCGCTACAGTTCTTCTGAGATAATTCCTAGAATGCTTTGGACGTCGCGCGCTGCGTGGAGCACCCTAATCACTTGGAGCGGCTCCGTTTCCATGCGGTAGATAATCATGTAGGAATAGACCAGCCAGAACCGATGGCGACGGTCAGCCAGGTCCTCGCGACAGTGGCCGATGCTTGGATTGACCGCGAGTCGCTGGATCGCCCTTTCGATCGCCAGGAGGACCCGGTCTGCCGCATCAACGCTATCCTCGGCGATATAGTCCCAGATGTCGCCAACCTTCTTGTTCAGCGCGGGGCGTCAGTTTGTACGGCTACATCCCTAGCCGCGTTTTTTCCGCTGCGCGCTGCGGTCCCGAATCTTCGCGAATGCCGCTGGACCGTCGACAAATTCACCGCGATCCGCTTGTTCGCTGCCGATGGCGATCTCTTTGCGAAGATCGGAAAGGCGTAGCTGTTTTAGGTCTTCACGCTCTTTCAGCAACCGAAGTCCTTCCCGCAGGACTTCGCTTTGGGTCTGGTAGTAGCCGCTTTCGAGGAGTCCGGCCACAAAGTCATCGAGTACGGGTCCGAGATGGACGTTCATAGCGTAACTATACGAAGGACTAACAATAGATGTCAACCATTGACACTCGACAGCGAGCATCTTGCGGGGACGTGTTTGGTCCGACTAGTGTCCCACCGCAACGCCGTCCCGCCTAAGGCCTCAACCGATGCCATCATCGTAAACGCACCGCATCACAAATTGAGGAGTCCTCATGGGAATTGACGGCTTAGTGAAAATAATTGAAAATGGCGCGCCCGAAGCCGGGGCCGCCACCAACAAAACCTGCTTCGACAGGCTATTTGGCGCGCCCGACGGCCGCTATCCTCAGAAAGCCCACAACCTCTTCCAACTCCGCGCGCCCGAAATGCGGGACGAAAAGGGCGTCCCCTGCGCCGCCTACATTCACCCTTCCAATCCCACCTCTGGCCCTTACAGTGGAATCTCTTTTGTCGTGTTCCCCGTCCCCGACGCCCCCTGCCTGATCGGACTCGTCGTGGGCAGTCAAGGCCTCTCCCCTGACGAAGCGATTCTGGGCCGACCTGGCCATGCCCGCAAAGCCCAGGCCATCTGCGGCGGGTTATAGTCGCTTTGGGGGGTCAGTTTTTGACGCTCATCGCATCAGTGTTGACGGCCTTCTTTCCTGAAATTCCTTCTAGTCCCGCGAGAATTCCACGGTACTCGCCTTTGTTGGCCTGGAAGGCGAATCCGCCCTTTTTCTCGGGGTTCTCCCATGTGAGACCAATGTAGTGCTTCTTCGGTTTCGTCAGCGCCATTAGGGCTCCAATGCCGAATGAGACTACGGCTAAGCCGATGGCGGCGCCAACTCGGCGGTGAACATCTTGCCCATAGCTGATCTCCTTGATGGAAGCAGCGGGAATGTCTGTGGTCGTGTTCTTGCCGATCACAACCAATTTCCCCTCTTCGATGAATAGCTTGATATCGGCTCCCGACTTTAACCCTGGTAGTGATCCGCCGTCGTAATCGACTTTGTACCCGCCACCGCTAGCCGCGACCGCCATCGACACACTAAGCGTAAGTGCAATGATTCGTTTCATCTTCAACCCTCCCTCACCTAATTCGTCTTTAGTTCGCAGGACTTTAGATTGCATGGGAGGGAAGCCCGGCGGCGACCTTGATCGACGTTCGACCGTAGGTCCTCGCATTTGCGCGGCACATCCCGTTTTGACCCGCAAGTTATCGAAGTCAGGTGCCGATATACGCTGATGGAAACGGCTTCAAACTGCCGAGATCAACGCAATATTTACCTTGTCTCGTGCGTAGCCGCGAAGCGCTCGTCGGCTAGTACGGCTAGTGTTCTCTATTTGTCTCCCTTGTTAACGAAAGCGCGAGAATATGTATATGCTCAACTCACTCCGCTGGATAGGTGGTTCATTCTGTCTGCAAAATATCATCTGGTCTCGCCAGAAGAGATCATTGAGCCTTACGACCAGACTCTGAACACCATGCCTCAATGCGCGAGGAAAGAATGGGCGGCTAGAGTAGTCGAGCAGCTGAGGATGCACCTTTACACGGGCGACCGCGTCATCTTCCTGGCCGGCAAACGTTATCGTAAGCACTTGGCCGCGGACGTCGCGAAGTGCCAGTGCTCGGTCATAGTTCCCATGGCCGGCCTAAAGATTGGGCGGCAACTCCAATGGCTCTCTGCCCGCAATGCGTCCAAGCCGAGGCCTCTTGAACCCGCTCCCTAATTGACTACAGCCCGTTCACTTGCCTAGCCTACGGGTCTCGCTGCGCGATCTCGGGTAACGGTAATGCAACCGAACTCGCGAGCAACACATTTCGACAACTTTTGAGTGAAGAAAAAGCCTCCCCCGCCAATCGCCTCAACGCCCGCGAAGCGACTCCCGAAGAGCTAAAATTCGACGAAATCGATTCGGAAATCATGCTCACCCCGGCGGCACAATCCACGGCCACCGAGCGAAAGATTTTTTTGGAACACCCGGCGATCTCATTGAAAAGAAATGTTTCGGCCATTGATGTTACGATTCGTCCTATAATCTAGATAACGTTAGATTTCGGGAGTTCTTCCACCATGCTTCATCTATTCGCGCGACTCGTCTGCTTGATCACCGTTTGCACCCTGCTCGGTTTCAGCCAAACCTCCACCACCCAGCTTTCGGGTACCGTCACTGACTCGAGCGGCTCGGTCGTTCCTGGCGCGCAAGTAACCACCACCAACGAGGCTACGGGTCTCAAGTACACGCTCACCACCACCGAGGCAGGGCTCTATGGCTTTCCGTCGATTCCGGCGGGACCCTACTCCCTCGCCATTGAGAAGACGGGCTTCAAGCGTTTCCAGCTTACCAAGATCGTCCTGCAGATCAACACGCCGGCGACAGTGAATGCGACGCTCGACATCGGCTCGGCCGCGGAGACGGTGATGGTGGAAGCCACCGCCGAAATCCTCCAGACCAACAACGCCACTTTGGGTAACGTCGTCGAGCGCAAGGCCATCGAAGCCCTGCCGCTCAATGGGCGCAATCCCCTCAACCTGCTGATCTATGAGCCCGGCGTGGTGCAACGCTCCGGCGGCACCATCAGCGTGAACGGCTCGCGCACGGGTGCCGTCAACGTCACCATCGACGGCATTGAAGCCAATGAAAGCACCAATCCCAACCCGGTGAACAACATCTTCCGCCTAAACCCTGACAACGTGCAGGAGTTTAAGGTGACCACCTCGAATCCTTCGGCCGAAGAGGGCCGGAACTCGGGCGCCAACGTCTCGGTCGCCACGCGCAGCGGCACCAACACCTTCCACGGTACGGCCTTTGAGTTCTTCCGCAACACCGCCCTTAACTCGAACGAGTTTTACGCCAAGGCCCAAGGGCTCGGCAAGCCGATCATCAAGCTGAATCAATACGGCTTTGAGCTGGGCGGCCCGATCCGCAAGAACAAGACCTTCTTCTTCGGCAGCTGGCAAGGCCAGAAGGTGAACTTCGCCGACCCGATCGACAAGGCCTTCGGCGAAAGCGTTGACCTTTATAACTCGACGGCGCTCAACGGCATCTTCAAGTACTTCGTCGTCGACCCGCGCACGCCGCTCAGCGTGAACGGCCAGCGCGTTACCCAAAACGGCCCCATCCTGGTGGATCAGCGCACGGGGCAATACGCCGCCGGCGTGCCAGGATGTATAGCTGTTGCGCCAGATGGAACGGACCATGTATAAGATGTTGAATTCGCTACTTTTCTGATTGTATAAGTTGCCGGTAAACCTGCGGGTATAGCAGCTGATGGTTTATACAAGCAAGCGTTTGTAGGACCATCAATATAACCTGGAGTTGGAGTAAGTCCATTAGTTATAAAAATCTGCCTGTTATTGCT
>JBBQQS010000037.1:0-18698 GCA_038215525.1 Bryobacterales bacterium | reverse complement strand
TGTCCTTCACGCGGAAAGTTAGCTTGGCGGAGGGCGAGGCGGTGAAGAGGATATCGACTTCATTGCGAAAGCCAAGGTCCTGGGAGCCTTGGCCGACGTCGAAGGTGAGCTTGCCTTCGCGCTTGCCCGAGTCCTTCGAGTAGAGCTGCAGGACGTTGTATTCGAGCTCGAGGCCGGACAGGTGCACGCGCATAGGCTGCTTGTTAAACATGGCGAGATCCATCCACTTACGGCCAACGAGGTTGGCGGCGGAGTTAGCCAATTGACCGCGGTTGGGGCTGTCCGCCGCAAGCACGGCCGTGACGCCCGCTTCGTTGTGGACCTTCACCAGAAAGGCCCGCCAGCCTTGCTCGACGAGGCTCGCCTTGGCTGGCCCTTGCTGCACCTTCACTCGGGACTCGGGGTTGATGTTGACGCCCACCAGGCAGTAAGTGTCGAGTAACTCCTGGAGGCGCGAAATTTCTTTGGGGCCGCCGGAGCCCGCGTCGAGGATCTTACGGATTTCGGCGGCGTTAGGCAGCGGCTCGCCGATCAGTTCGAGCGATTGGAGCACGCGCGTGACGTGCGCGGCCAGGGGTTGGAATTCTACTTTGGCGACGAGCGGAAGCTCTTCACCGAACGCGAGCGAGCAGCAGACAAGAGCGAATACGAAGCGCATCGCTCAGGTGTATCACAAGTTAGTCGTGGCTGGCGGTGTCAAGGAAGGCGCGCAGGCGATGGCTGCGGCTCGGATGGCGCAGTTTGCGCAAAGCCTTGGCTTCAATCTGGCGAATGCGCTCGCGGGTCACCATGAAGTGCTGGCCCACTTCTTCGAGGGTGTGCTCGCTGCCGTCCTGCAAGCCGAAGCGCATTTTGATGATTTTTTCTTCGCGGGGGCTGAGCGTTTTGAGTACCTCGGCGGTCTGCTCGCGGAGGTTCAAGTTGATAACGGCTTCGGACGGTGAGGCTTGGCGCTTGTCGACGATGAAGTCGCCCAAGTGAGACTCGTCCTCTTCGCCGACCGGCGTTTCGAGCGAGATGGGTTCCTGCGCGATGCGGAGCACCTTGCGGACCTTGTTAACGGGCAGTTCCAGGCGTTTCGAGAGCTCCTCAGTGGTGGCTTCGCGGCCGAGTTCCTGTTGCATCAGGCGCTGCGTGCGCACCAGCTTGTTGATGGTCTCGATCATGTGCACCGGGATTCGGATGGTGCGGGCCTGATCAGCAATGGCGCGGGTGATGGCTTGGCGCACCCACCAGGTGGCGTAGGTGGAGAACTTATAGCCGCGGCGGTAATCAAACTTGTCGACCGCCTTCATCAGGCCGATGTTGCCTTCCTGAATGAGGTCAAGGAACTGGAGTCCGCGGTTGGTGTAGCGCTTGGCGATAGAGACGACGAGGCGCAGGTTGGCTTCGATGAGTTGCTTCTTGGCGACGACGCTTTCGGCTTCGCCACGGTCGACGATTTGCAGGGAGCGGCGGAGTTCGGAACTGGTGGCGCCGGCCTCTTCCTCAATCTGCTGCATGCGGCTTTGGGCCAGCTTGAGCTCTTTGCGGCGGTCACGGGTGGCCGAATCGGGCGCTTCGAGCTCTTCGCTCTGGCGCTGGGCCTTCGAAACTTCGCGCTCCAGTTGGCGCAGTTCTTCGACAGTGGAATGCAGGCGGTGGATGAAGCGCCGGTGCATCTGATGGGTGAAGGGCACCAGGCGGATGCGGCGGGAAATGGCGACCACGGCGCGGGCCAAGGCCCAGCGGAGCGCGCGGTGTTGTTTCGGCTTTAGGCTGCGGGAGACGGCGAGAAGTTTCTGGCGGGCCGATTGGGCCTTGCGATGCTCGTGCTCAATGTCGTCGAGCGCAGCGGCGAATTCGGCTTCCACCTGGGCGCCGGGATCTTCTTCGTCGATGTCGCTGAGGGTGTCGGGAATCTGGAGGATTTCGCCGATGAAGAGGTCGTTGCGGGCGAGCTCCTCGCGGAGGCTCAGGATCTCGAGCACCACCAGCGTAGATCGGGAGATGGCGCGTTCGACGGCGTTGCGGCCGCGTTCGATGCGGCGGGCGAGGTCAATTTCGCCTTCTCGGGTGAGCAGCGGCACGGTGCCCATTTCGCGCAGGTACATACGGACGGGGTCGTTGGTTTTGTCGGCGACGTCGGCGGGAATCTCGAGGTCGCCTACCTCCTCGACTTCGTCCTTGGGCTTGATTTCGACGTCTTCGAGCAATTCGACGCCCGAGGCATCGAAGTCGCCAATCAGCTCTTCGATGTCGGCGCCGGCCGCAAAGTCGTCGTTTAAGGCCCGGTCCAGTTCGTCGTAATTGACGTAACCCTTCTCTTTCCCGGTGGAATCGAGAAGGTTCTTCAGACGGCCGGTTTTTTGTTCACTCGCCACGGAAGCCCCAATTCAAATTACGTTCGAGACCACCGGAAACTGATTCTCCGATTTCCCCTAGAATACAACAGGCGCGATGGATCATGAGGAGGCTCCGGTATTGCCCCAGCGGCCGCGTTCGAGAGTTTTGCGTTGTTGCATCAATTGCATAGCTAAGGTCAAGTCGCGGTCCCGCTCGGCTTGCTTGATCTGGGTGTCGAGCCGCAGGATTTCCTGCTTGCGCCACACCTGATCCAGCGCGGCCAAGCAAGCTGTTGCCTGCTCCGCCGTAAAGCCTTCTGTTTCGCGTTCAGAAGCCTTATCGGCGAGAATCAGGGCGGCCAGTAGGGCGCGATCATTTTCCCCGAGCCGGGCCTCCATTTCGCTGAAGCCCCAAGTGGCTCCTCCTTCAGATAGCGCGATCATGGCCCGAAAGAGGCCACGGGTGGGCAGGGATTCGAGTACCGGGTGCGGTTTCAGCCACTCCAGTACTACCTGGCGGAGGGCGGCATCGTCGAAGATTCCCTTAAGGAGGGTGCGTTCGGAGTCCGAAATCATGGCCAAGGGGTTGGGAGCGGGCTTGTCGACGCGCTTGACGGCCTCCTGCTTGCGGAAGCGCTCCCGAATGGACGCGGCGTCGACGCCGAGGTAGGAGGCGATTTCGTTGGCGACGGCCAGGCGCTCCAGGCGATCGGGAATGCGATTGATGGCGGGCTCGAGCACTTCGCGGAAACCCTCCATGCGGCCTTCTGCGGTGCCGTCGTCGAAACGGGTGCGAGCACGGTCAGCGAGCCAGAAAAAATATCGGGGCGCTTCTTCCAGGCGCTTTTGGTACATTTCGGCGCCGTTGGCCTTGACGAATTCGTCTGGATCGAGCCCGCCTTCAAGGGCCAGCACGCGGACGTGCATCTCTTCGTCGAGCAGCACTTGAATCGATTTTTCGGTCGCCGTAGCCCCCGCGTTGTCGGGGTCGAAGTTCACCACCACCTTATCGGAGTGCCGGCGAATCACCTTAATCTGGTCGTTGCCCAAGGCCGTTCCGCAGGGCGCGACGACGTTGCCCACGCCGGCCATGGTGACGCCGATGACGTCCATGTAGCCTTCCACGATCACGGTGAAGTCGCTTTTGCGGGCGGCTTGCTTGGCGCGGTGCAGGTTGTAGAGGACCTTCTTTTTGGAGTAGAGCTCGGTTTCGGAGGAGTTGAGGTATTTGGGCTCGTCGTCGCCGATGGAGCGGCCGCCGAAGGCGATCAGCTTGCCGGTTTCGTTGTGGATGGGAAACATCAGGCGATGGCGGAAATAGTCGTAGTGGCCGCCGCCTTCGCGCTTGCGGACGAGGCTGCTTTTCTCGATCTGGTCGAGCGAGTAGCCGGCTTGTTGGAGCTTCTTGAGGAGGGTGTTGCCGGAGGGGTCGGAGTAGCCGATGGCGAACTCTTCGACGGCGCGCTTGGTGAGTCCGCGTTTGCGGAGGTACTCACGGGCGGCCTCGGCGGCGGGACTGGCGAGCTGTTGCTGGAAGTGCTGACCTGCCAGGTCGTGCATTTGCTGGAGGGCGGTGCGGAGCTCGGTGGAGGCATCGGTGAGGTCGCGCCGTTTCGGCATGGGGATGCCGTGGCGCTCGGCCAGGAGTTGTATCGCTTCGAAGAAGGTGACGCCTTCGATCTCCTGCACGAACTTGAAGACGTCGCCGGAGGCTTTGCAGCCGAAGCAGTAGTAGAAGCCTTTGTCCTCGCTGACAGAGAAAGACCCGGTCTTTTCGGTGTGGAAGGGGCACAGGCCGGCGTAGCGGCCGGGGGAGGCGCGGCGCAGCTTGACATAGTCGCCGACAATGCGGACGATGCTGACGGAGGCTTTGAGTTGGTCCTTAAAGTCCATGGGCGGGGCCTCTAGCCCACCGCGTAAGCGGTGGGGTGCGATTCCTAATGGCCGAAGTCCTGCCACCCCACCGCTTCCGCAGTGGACTAGGGGTGGGCGCAGGGGTGCGGATCGGGGTGCGGCGATGGCGTAGGGAGCCGGACATTAGATTCGCCTCAGTTCCCATTCGATGACTTTGCCGCGGATAATGTAGCAGAGGTAATATTCCCAGAAGCGGCGGAAGTGCTCGAAGTAGTTGACGAGGAATTCGAAGCCGAGGTAGCGCCAGAGGGCCAGCAGCTTGACGTAGACCTTGCGTTCTTCGAAGCGGGCGCCGGAGTAGTATCCGTAGCCGGCATTGCGTTCGCCGAAGTAGCGCAGGCTATAGCTGTTCAAGTGCCAGCGATGGGTGGGGTCGCAGAAGGAGCTGAAGTCAGTGTAGTGGGGGGTGGCGATGACGACCTTGCCGCCGGGCGCGAGCAGCCGGTAGAACTCCTCCAGCATCTTGATGACGTCGGCGACGTGCTCGATGACGTGGATGGCGCGGATTTCGGTGAAGGCGCCGTCGCGGAAGGGGTAAGGGAAATGATCGAGGTTGCAGACGACGTCGGCTTTGGTGCGCGGATTGACGTCGATCCCGATCGCGCCAGGGTATTTGTTGATGCCGCAACCGACATCGAGAGTCCTCGCCATGTCTTTCTAGTTTAGCGGGGTCTGGACTGGGTCACTCAGTGCGAACCGCCCCAATTGGCGTCGATAAAGCCAAAGTTGCCTACGCGGCTAACTGCGCCTCTACCGAAGCGCGTTCGCGCCAAGGTATGGGTTCAATCTGATAGTTCCGGAATGCGTCGAGCACAGTGGCGGATATCGGTTGTTCAAGATCGTTGAGTACGGCGTAGGCCTTTGAGTCTCCCGCCCGATTCGGGCGGGTGTCATTCCAGGCGTGAATGAACAAGGTCGCGGTCTCTCGAGTTGGCCTGGTGATCGCCTGAAGAAAGCGTTCGGGCTGATTGCGAGATTTGGGGATGACGAAATCGAAAAGCTGATCATAGCCGCTAATGCCAGGAAACTTTGGCTTTAGAATGTACCGAATATCTTTCTCGTCCAGCCATGCGAGAACGTCTTCAAAAAATAAATTTTCTACGACAGGCTTCGCGAGATAGAAGAGGTCGTTCACGGCCAACATAGCCTGGATCAAGCTGTGCTTTCGTAGTGGGAAGTTCCCAGAGGTGGCGTGGACTTCAATCGCCTCTCGATTGAGCTTCACCCCGAAGCCCTGCAAGGTCATCTTGAGAAGCTCCTGGCGTTTGCCCGTCAGATTACAACCTGAGGCTTCGAGATCGTTGATGATGTAGCTGTCATCACTGAGAACAAATCCGCCGTTCTCGCGTCGCGCGTAGATCTGCAACATGTCGTTGTGCCGGTCCAAGTATGGGGTCGTGATTTCCACCCAGGATTCATTCACTTCTCGGAGAGTTGTCTTGTCCTTGAGCCAGTTGCGGTAGTCGTGCAAAAGCCTTTCGATTTCAGCCACGATCATGAGAACAGTCCTTTCTCTATCTGGGGGGACTCGACAATATTGCAATGGTTCATGAAGGCCCACAGTGTGGAATAGAGATCTCCCGTATCGTGGTAACGGTCAATCGGGGCTGCACTCGCCCATTTGTCCCCAAAGCCCTCGCGGTAAACATGCAAATGAGGACAAGGAATCTCAATGCCGTCAGGATTGCGGTGCGGCGCTCCGTCTAGATCAAGCCTCATGAGCGTGACGGATTTCCGAGCAAGATTCACGTAGTTAGCTTTGGTTAGCTTGATTTGGCCGCGAGTCACCATGAGCACAAAAGACTCGCGTTTGTTGGACGATACCAGCGGAATGGTTAGGCGCTCTCCAGGGCGTGGGAACAACCATTCCTTATCCTCAGCACGCAACTTCTCCATGGCGATCAACTGATCTGCTTCGGCTTGAGTAATGTTGATATCGGCCACGGTTCACTCGCAAACAAGGATCGGTAAGGCTAAGCCTATCTTATTCGAAGTTGATTGCTCAAGGCAGGGCGGCTGAGTGGATATTGGGGAATCGCCGAGCGGGAAAACCAGCGTTACCTAGAAGATTCCGTGCTCGATTCGGCCCAGGATGCTGAAAACGAGCTCTTGATCAGTAGGAGACCCAGCCATCATGTCTGCTGGTCTGCGGTCGCCCAAGGAGCGAACTCGGGTATTGACCCACTCGATTGCCAGGTCCGAGTCCCCGAAAACTCGGGTCGCCTCAATGAGGAGACTCGCCAGAGTGAATGATGGTTGGGTTTCGGAAGTACTGGCCATGCACTGCTTATCGGCTAAAGCTTCCCCGCCGACAGGAACTTGAGCCAGGTGGCGGGGTCCTTGGTGAGGCCGGGGTAAGCGGCGAGGACCTTCTCCTCGGAGTTCATGATGAGGTAATAGGGGATGGCGACGGTCTGGAATTTAGTCTCTTGCAGTTTCTGATTCGCCTCATCTTCGGGCGTGGTGCCGTCGGTGTAGAGTTCCACCAGCACCATCTCGCGCATGGCGGCGTTCACGTCGGGGCGGGTGAACATATTGGCTTTCATCCAATGGCAGTTGGTGCAGGCGTAGCCGGTGAAGTTGACGAAGACGACTTTGTTTTCGGCTTTCGCCTTAGCCAGAGCGCCGGCGAGGTCGTTCTTCATCCAGGTGAGCCCGCTGCTGGCCGAGGACCCGCCGCCGGCGGTCTCTTTGGCGACTGGCACATAAGATTCAAGTTCGCCTAAATTGGCGCCGAACATGCCCGGTAGCAAGTTGAAACTAAAGGCGAGGAAGACGATTCCGGCCAGGAGGCGCGGAACGCTTACTTCTTCGTCCTTGTTGATGCCTTCCATGCGGAGGAAGCCGAGCAGGTAGAGGCCGGGCAGGGCAAATAGAACGAACCAGATCGCTAAGAAGCGTTCGCGCGGCAGTAAGTTCAATTGCAGAACCACGTCGATGTTGGACAGGTATTTAAACATCAGCGCTAAGACGACGAAGCCGAACACGACCTTGATCCGCACCATCCAGGCACCGGCGCGTGGCATCTTGGCGAGCACACTGGGGAAGAGCGCCAGCAGGAAAAACGGCGAGGCGAGGCCGGTGGCGAAACTGGCCATGCCCAGGGTGGGCTGTAACTTGTCACCAGTGACACTGGCGGCGAGGATGGCGCCCATGAACGGTCCGACACAGGCGAAGGAGGTGAGGGCGAAGGTGAGGCCCATCAGCAGGGTGCTGAGGGTGCCGCCGCCGGAACTGGCCGCATTGAGTTTGGTTAGTAGACCGCTCGGCAGAGTCAGTTCGAAAGCGCCCAATAGACTAAGTCCTAAGGCCAGGAAGATCAGGCCGATGAAGCCGTTGATCCATGGGTTAGAGGCGAATTGCTTCACGCCCGAAGAGCCTAGCAGGGCGGTGATGGTGAGGCCCATGCCGGTGAAGAGAACAATGATGCCGAGGCAGAAGATAATGGCTTGCTTCACCTGTTGCGCGCGCGTCGATTGTGGCTGGTTGAGGAAGAAGGACATCGTGATGGGGATCATCGGGAAGACGCAGGGCGTGAAGATCGTGGCGAGCCCGAACCCGAAGGCGACCAGAAGGAACTGGGCGAGGCCATCCGGGGCAGGGGGTGCTTGGACCGGTTTCTCCGTCGGTTTTTCGGCGGTTTTTTCGGCCGCGCCGGTCTCCGTGCGGCCGATCTCCGTACGACCGGTGCCAGCGGTGTAGCCGGCGGGAGGGTCAGTTGGCGAGGCGGGCGTGCCGGAGGCGACATTCAGAGTAAATTCGGCGGTCTTCTTTTTGGGCGGCAGGCATTGCTTGTCATCGCAGGCGGCGTAGCGGACTTGGATCGTCACCGTGGCGACACCCATCGGCGCGTCCGGCTTGAGCGTGGCCTTGAGGTAGAAGTCGGCCTTTTCGGTGAATTGCTCGGCTTGGGCGCCGTTGGGGTCCACTTTGAGCGCCGGCTTCATTTGGTAGGCATCGGCGGTGGCAAAGATGGGATTATCGGCCAGCTTGAGGGTGGTGGGAATGGAGGGTTTGGGCGTGGTGAGCGAGTAGAGATGCCAGCCGGGCTCAATGGTGGCGCTGACCTTGATCAGTACCGTGGCGCCTGGAGCGGCGGCGAGGGGCGCCTCGGCTTTCCATTGGACGGGGTCGAGCTTTTGCGCGGGGAGTAAGGCGGAAGCGAGTAGCAGGGCGGATAGTAGGCGCATCTAGAACAATTCTATCCGCCTCACCGGTTGGATTATTCCCTGATCTTGCTACAGTGGACTCAAAATGAGCACTCAACTCACCATCGGCTTGGCGCAAATCGCGCCCATATGGCTCGACCGGGCGCGGACGCTCGACAAAGTGAATGCCTTTATCGTGCAAGCGGCGCAACAGAAATGCGATTTGGTGGCCTTTGGCGAAGCCTTGGTGCCGGGCTATCCGTTTTGGGTGGAACTGACTGACGGCGCGCGTTTTAACAGCGCCGCGCAGAAAGAGATCTTCGCCGAGTATGCATCGCAGGCCGTGCAACCGGAGGCCGGGCACTTAAACGAAATCTGCGCGACGGCGGCCCGGCACCGGATTGCCGTCTACTTGGGGACGATTGAACGCGCCGTGGATCGCGGCGAGCATAGCTTGTATTGCTCGCTCATCTACATTGATCAGCAAGGCAAGATTGGCTCGGTGCATCGCAAGCTGATGCCAACTTATGAGGAGCGACTGGTCTGGTCCACGGGTGATGGCCATGGGTTGCGCACACACGCGTTGGGGGCGTTCACTGTGGGTGGCTTGAATTGTTGGGAGAACTGGATGCCGCTTTCCCGGGCGGCCCTGTATGCGCAGGGCGAGAACCTGCATGTGGCGGGGTGGCCGGGCAGTGAGCGCAATACGAAGGACATTACGCGGTTTATCGCGCAGGAGTCGCGTTCATATGTGGCTTCGGTGTCGGGATTGTTGCGGCCGGAGGATGTAGGTGCCGGGGAGTGGCGGGAGGCGGTGCGGGCGGCGGGCGTTTCGGCCAATGGGGGATCGTGCCTGGCGGGTCCGGATGGGGAGTGGATTATTGCCCCAGCGGCGGCCGAAGAGGGCGTGTATGTGGCCACCATTGACTATCGGCGGGTGCTCGAAGAGCGGCAGAACTTCGATCCGGCGGGCCACTATTCGCGGCCCGATGTCACGAGCTTACGGGTGGATCGGCGGCGGCAGGGGTTGGCGGAACTGGTCGACTAGGCATGTTGGGCTGAATCAGGATTCGCCAGTATGAACGCCACCGCCATCGAAACCTTGGGCATCGAAACCATGGGCATTGCGCTGCCGCCGCAGCTTCGGGAAGGAGACCGCCTCAACAGCGCGGAATTCCTGCGCCGCTGGGAAGCCATGCCACGGCTCAAGCACGCGGAACTAATAGGTGGAACGGTCTTCTTCATGCCCTCTCCCGTAAGCGCTTCTCACTCAGACGCCCACACCGAAATGATTGACTGGCTGTTGGCCTACAAAAGCCATACCCCCGGCTGCCATACCGGTATCGATTGCACGTGGAAGATGGGTCCGGACGATGTCCCTCAGCCCGATCTTTTCCTGCGCATTCTGCCCGAATAAGGCGGCCAATCCACGCTCGACGGCGTATACCCCGTC
This sequence comes from Bryobacterales bacterium, assembly GCA_038215525.1. Lineage (GTDB taxonomy): Bacteria > Acidobacteriota > Terriglobia > Bryobacterales > Bryobacteraceae > JALHNI01. The sequence continues at coordinate 8,859 of JBBQQS010000037.1, read as the reverse complement.
GGGGCCCCGGAGTTGATGGTGGAAATCAGCGGCTCCAGCCTCTCGCGCGACCTCGGCATTAAACTGGACCTCTATCGTACGGCCGGAGTGCGCGAATATCTCACCGTCCAATTGCAACCTCGGCAACTTATCTGGCGCTCCGTCTCGCGTGGCCGCTACCGCGAACTCGCGCCCGATGACGACGGTCTGCTGCGCTCCCGCACCTTCCCCGGCCTGTGGCTTGATCCGGCGGCGGTGTGGCAACCGAAACGCTCCGTCCGCGCCGCCGTCGACAAAGGTGTTCAGTCGGCGGAGCATGCGGCATTTGTGCGGCGGCTCGCCACGAAGCTCAAGAAGTAACGCCGTCATCTTTCCGACTGATCGACTTGCAATCGTCAAGCGCGAAGCCGGAAAGCGTAGCCCCGCGCCCTGCGTCCAGCCACCTGCGTGGGATTGGGCGATCGGCTAAAATAGGAGTGGTTTCGGCCAAGGAGCAAACATGGGCGCCAAGACAATGATGACCGTGGAGCAGTTCGGGAAAATGAAGACGGCTGACACCGAAGACTATGAGTTGGTCGATGGAGAGTTGATTCCCTTGTCGAGCGGAACGCCCAGGCACAACAAAATTCGCGATCTCATCGGGCATCTGCTCTGGAACTACTTCGAGGCCCATCCGATCGGCGAGGCCTTCGCCGAAAATGACTGTCTCCTCGCCGGTGACACTATACGCCGTCCGGACATTGCGATCTTCTTGGGCGACCGCGCCCGTCAAATCGACCTGGACGTGATCCCCGCACCTTTCGCCCCCGATATTGCGCTCGAAATCCTGTCACCGTCCGAAAGCGCGATGAACGTCCGCCGCAAGGTGCGGGAGTATCTGGGGTCGGGCACCCAGGAGGTGTGGCTGCTGGATCATGCGAACGGCGAATTGTTGGTGCACACCCAGGGCGGGATTCGCGTGTTGCAAGGGGCTGACCTTTTGGCGTCGCCGCTGCTGCCGGAATTCAGTGTCAATGTGGCACGCCTCGTCCCCTAGCTCTCTAAAGCCATCCTCCTCACGGTCACCACCGATGATGTGGTCTTAAATGCCTCCTGGCCTCGACGCCGACCAGCGTCCCATCATGAATCGATAGCGGGCAGTCTTGCGTTATCCGGCCAAAGGCATGCGCCATTATCTCTTATGACGTTAAATCCGATGAGGTCACATCCATGAAAGTGAAGGGCCACCCGGCAAAGGCTTGGAAATCTACCGTTGGCGGAGAGGTTGAGCGAAGCAGGAGGGTAATGGATGAGAACCGAAAGGATAATCGGCTCGGTTGACAGCGCTACAGGTTGGCCGCGGCGAGCTCTTCTTCGATGCGCTCGTTGATGCGGCCGCCAGCGTATTCGGCGGCGACCCGGATCGCGTTTTTGATCGCATTCGCATTCGACCGGCCGTGGCAGATAATGCAAACGCCTTTGACGCCTAGCAGGGGCGCGCCACCGTACTCCGAATAGTCGAAGCCTTTGCGGAATTCGTTAAAGCCATTACGCGCCAGCACTGAGCCGATTTGCCGGGTGATGGTGCTTGAAAGCGAATCCTTCAGCTTATGGCGAATCACCTCGACCAAGCCTTCGCTCACCTTCAAGGCGACATTGCCGATGAAGCCGTCGCAGACGATGACGTCGGCGTGGCCGTTGTAAAGGTCGCGCCCCTCCACGTTGCCGATGTAGTTGATGGGCAGCTTCTTCATCAGGGGCCGGGTTTTGTGAACGAGGTCGTTGCCTTTGTGGTCTTCTTCGCCGATCGAGAGCAGGCCGACGCGCGGGTGCTTCACATGGAAGATCACGCGCGAATAGAGCTCGCCCATCACGGCGAACTGGGCTAGCATTTCGGGGCTCGAGTCGACATTGGCACCCACGTCGACCATCACGCAGGGCTTGTTCTTGAGGGTAGGGAAGACGGCGGCGAGGGCGGGGCGGTCGACGCCAGAGACCATGCCTTGCACGGTCTTGGCAGTTACCATCACGGCGCCGGTATTGCCAGCAGAAATGAGACCCTGGGCAACCCCTTCGCGCACTAGGCGGGAGGCGACGCGAATGGAGGAGTCCTTTTTGGAGCGCATCGCCTTTGAGGCGCTGTCCTCCATCGTAATCACCTCACTGGCGTGGTGGATCGTAATGGGAAGGCTTTCCCAGTCGGTTTGATGATGCGCCAATTCTCGCCGGAGGACATCTTCCTGACCGACGAGAATGACGTGGACATCGTGTTCGACGACCGCTTGGATTGCGCCCTCTACCTCGGGCTTGGGGGCATGATCCCCGCCCATGGCGTCGACAGCTATAGTCAGCATTTACCCAGGCGTTTAGGCTTCAGCGACTTCAATCACTTCGCGGCCGGCCTTGCCGTACTTGCCACACTTGGGGCAAACACGATGGGGCAGCTTCGGCTCAAAGCAATGGGGACAATCGTTACGGCCAGGGACGCGCAGGGCGTCGTGAGCGCGGCGCGTGGAGGTGCGGCGCTGGGAGTGACGTCTTTTTGGATTAGGCATGGATTTCGATCCGTACTTCTATAATTTTAACTCTTCAACCAACCCGGCTAACCGCCGAGCTTTAAACCCTTAAGCGCTTCCCAACGGCTTTCCACCGCCGGAGCGACACAGGAACATTGCTGCTCGTTCAGGCTGTTACCGCAAATCGGGCACAACCCCCGGCAATCCGGACGGCACACCAGTTGTACCGGAAGCGCCAGCAGGATCTGCTCCCGCAAAATATCGATCAACGATACGCCTTCACCTTCGTAAAAGCCAATATCGCTGTCCGTAATCTTCAACCCCACCTCGACACCGCCCTCGAGTTGATCGGCAGGACGATAGTAAAGGTCAAAGCTGCGGCGAATCTCCATCACCGCCGGTTCCAGGCAGCGGTCGCAGGGCTTATCCACGCGAACGTGAAAAGACCCATTCACATGGATTTCGTCCACCGTTTCCAGGAATTCTGCAACTCCCTGCGCGGTTAACGGCCCAACTTGTTCGAGTTCGGGATCCAGGAGATCGACCTCTTTTGGCGCAAAGGCGACCTCAAACCGGTTTGGCTTTAACTCAAGTTCCCTGATCTTGAAAAACATAGAACCTAATGCCAAACCAATCTGGCTACCCGAACGACCGAAGCCACAAACGACCGAAGCCACAGGGGAGCAAAGAGAAACGAACCCTCTAAGTATAGCGCACAATTCCCCGCGTACGCGAGAGATCCCGCTAAGAGCCTTATTTTTGTTCACTTTCGCCAGGACGAAGCGATTCTGGTAAGGTGATAGAGGAATGCGGCGATTCGCTTGGTTGCTGGTGATTGCGATTTTGGGGATCGTCTTTATGGTGGGCAATGCCTACCTGCGGGCGAAGATCGAGGCCAAGCGCAACGCGCCCGCCCTGCCCGCCGCCCTCGCCCGCGGACTCTCCGCCAAAGCCTCCAAATGGGAGTGGGCCAATAACCAGGGTGACAAGCCCAAAGCCCTCATCCGCGCCTCCAGCTTCCGCGAAATCAAAGACCCGCCCAGCACCGAGCTCGAAGGCCTCGAACTGCTGCTCTACGATCAGAGCGGCACTAAGTACGACCTGGTGGAGAGCGCCTCCGCCCGCTTCACCAAAGGCGACCGCGTCCTGTTTTCGGAAAGCGATGTCCGCATCACGATGGGCATTCCGGAAGGCGGGCCCAAGCCCAACCGCGTGCTCGAGATCAAAAGCTCCGGCGTGCGCTTTGAGCTCGATAGCAACAAGGCTTCCACGGAGAAGCCCGTCTGGTTCAAATTCGGATTGGGCGAAGGCAAGGCCATCGGTGCCGACTATGACCCGAACCTGCACGAACTGAACCTGCGCAGCTCGGTGGAACTTACCTGGCACGGCGCCAAGACCATGCGGGTGGAAGCGGGCGAGGCCCTCTATAAGGAGCTCGAAAGCAGGGTCTACCTGAAGCCCTGGGCCAAGCTAACGCGCGACACGCTGGTGCTGAACGCGCAGGCCTCCATCATCGAGCTAGAAAAAGGCATCGTGCGCCGCGTGGATGCCGAACATGCCATCGGCACCGACAAGCAGAAGGGCCGCACGCTTGAGTATGGCGCCGACGGCCTGCACATCGACTTTAACGAGAAGGGCCAAGCGCAGAAGGTGGAGGGCACCGGGACGGCGCATTTGGCCTCCTCGAACGAGCGCGAACGCACGTTGATGAACGCCGCGCGCGTGCAACTCGACTTCCTTGCCACCGACAAAGAGAGCACGTTAGACAAAGCCTTTGCGCAGGGCAAGGCGCGCGTGGAATCGAAGCCCGTGCCGCGCGAAAAGGTGCTGCCGGCGGAGACGAAGGTGCTCTCGAGCGAGTCGATTGAAATGAAGATGCGCGCGGGTGGCGAAGAGATTGAGCGGATGGAGACGCATGACCCGGGGGTGATCGAGTTACTACCGAATCAGCCCACGCAACGCCAGCGGCGGCTCGACGGCGAGCGCATCCAGATGGCCTATGGTAAGAACAACGTGCTCGAGAAGTTGACCAGCGTGAAGTCCACCACGCGGACCGAGCCCGCGGCGTCGCCGGTGCCGAAGACGCCCGGTGTGCCGGTGCTTACCTCGTCCTTGCACCTCGAGGCGTCATTCACGCCCACCGGCGAATTGGCGCGTATGGAGCAATGGGTGAACTTCCGCTATCAGGAAGGCACGCGCCAAGCCACGGCCGAAAAGGCCACCATGGAGCAGACCAAAAGCGAGATCAACCTGACCGGCAAGGCCCGCGTGTGGGACCCCAGCGGCTCAACCGAGGCGGACGCCATTCTGCTCGACCAGAAGTCGGGGGACTTTACCGCCAAGGGGCAAGTCCGCAGTGTGCGCGAGGGCGAGCGCAAGGCGACCGCTACCGGACTCATGAACGGCAACGATCCGGTGCGCGCCACGGCGAACGAAATGTATTCGACGGGGAAGAACACGCAAGTGCGTTATGAGGGCCGCGCCGTGATGTGGCAAGGCGCCAATCGGCTCAGCGCCAATCGCATCGATATTGACCGGCCGGCGCAGATCCTGAAGGCCAAGGGGCAGGTAGTCAGCCAGTTTCTCGACACGTCGACGCCTAGGGGCGCGGGCCAGGTATTTACCATTGTCCGCGCGCCGGACTTACTCTATTCCGACAAAGACCAATTCGCCCATTACACCGGCGGTAGCGTATTGCTTACGCGGCCCGGCTTACAAGTAAAGGGCCAGGAAATTCGGGCTTACTTAACCTCGAATGAAAACTCGCAGTCGAATTGGGAGGGGCCGAACGGGGGCCTCGAGAAAGCCTTTGCCGACGGTAAGGTAGAGATTCTGGAGACGAAGGACACTAAGTCGCGCCAAGGTTGGGGCGACCATGCGGAATACTATGTGGGTGAGTCCCGCTTAGTGCTCGAAGGGACACGGCCCAAGATGGTCGACTTACTCGCCGGCGTGCCCCAGCGGACCACCGAGGGCAAGAGCCTGGTGTGGTTCGCGAATAATGACCGCCTGATTGTCGACGGCGAAGAGAATAAGCGTGCCATCTCGAATTTGAAGAAGAAGTAGAAATCCTAGATTCCAAACATCGAATATGGCGTGCATGAAGGGTCAAGTACAGCGTAAGCGTGACCCGGCGGAACGACATAATGAGGCCATTCTAAGGCAATAGCTTCAAAAGGCTTGTAGAGTACTTCTATCTCTTCCAGGTCAAAAATCAACCCCTCTTTGGCCCGTGTCTGAGGGATAGTCTTAAAGTTTACGCAAAGCTGATAAAACCGTTCGATAGTTTGGATAATCGGGGCATCGCCAATTACTGCGGGTATAGAGATCTCGAGCGCACACTGCGTCTCGTCCAAAATGAAATGTGCTATCTGATCGTGACAAGCCGTCGAATTGCTTAGAATCTTTCGATAGTCAAAGTAGTGATTATCTCGGGCTGGCGGAAAGAACCTGAAGTGGTAAAGTTTACCTTGTCCGGCTTGAACTTCATCCCAAGTCGCGGATGGGCGGTAGGACCATTGCAGGTTTAGGTTGATGCGAGGATAGGGCCCTTGCCACTGGCCATTAGTGGAGAAATATTCGTGCACGTTATCACGCGCCATACCGTTCACGAAACTTAATCGCTCGCCATATGAGCTGCAAAAAAGAAACACACCAGCGTCGAGCTCTTGAAGAATTAAGCACAAGCGATCCAAGTCATGCTGATGAAGCGCTCTTGCATGAGCAATCCGGTTTCGTATCAGTGTGACCTCTTCCAGTTTCGCTTGGAGAATCGTTTTCGTAGTAAGGTAAGGTTTGAATCGCGGCCAAAGTATTTCGTCGAAGATAATCTTCAGAAGAGAATCGAAAGTAAGAAACCAAATCGGATCATTCTCAGCGGTTGCCATATGCCCGTGGCGTTGATTGTTAGTTCGCGACTTTTCGGGTGGTATACCGTTCACTTTGGCGCGCTTGAGTGCTTCTTTGCACTCTTTCCAATATTCCAAGCCGAAGTAAGCTTTGGTCTCTAGATAAACCATCTCGCGAAGCCAGGTTTCGAGCTGATGACATCTCGCGAAACCTGCTACGAGGCTTGGTGGCACGTCCCGGGGAATTTCGATTTGTCGCATGGCGCTAACTCCGATTCTCAGTCTCCCCTCTATGAAAGCATGATTGGTTAATCCAGGTTGCCTTCGCACTTCGAAGCATCGCGTATCCTACTCCCATGTACCTCGCGCTCGCCCTCGCGACCTTCAGCATCGACTGGATCGCCCCGCCTGACCCTCGCCTGCCCGTCCATGGACTCGCCTGGTACGCCGAAAACCAGGGTGCGCCCATCCGCCTGCCTCAACGCCTGAAAGCAACCTTGCCGCAGGAAGTCTGGAACCTGGGCCTGTCGCCCAGCGGCGGGCGTATTCGCTTTCGCACCGACTCCACGCGGCTGGATATCCGGCTCGAATTCCCCTCGCCGCCCAACATGACCAACATGCACGCCTTCGGGCAAACGGGCGTCGACCTCTACCTCGACGGCGTCTACTTCTCCACCGTCATCGCGCCCAAGGATGCCGCCGTCGGCAAGATCGTCGAGCAGACCTTCTTCCAAAATCTGCCTAAGCAGGACCGTGAGGTGACGTTGTATCTGTCCCTGTACAAGCCCGTCACGGTGAAGGCCATCGGGCTCGACGAAGGCGCCGCCATCACCAAGGCCCGCCGTTTTGCCAACCCCAAGCCAGTGGTGTTCTACGGCACGTCGATCACGCAGGGCGGTTGCGCCAGCCGCTCCGGCTTGAGTTATCAGGCGATGCTGGGGCGGCAGTTGAATCTCGATTTCGTCAACCTCGGTTTCTCCGGCAATGGCAAAGGCGAGCCAGCGGTGGCTGCGATGGTGGCGGAGATCGACGCCGCGGCCTTCGTGCTCGACTTCTCGCAGAACAATCCAACCATCGAGAGCTTCCGTGACGTCTACGCGCCGTTCCTCGATACGGTCCGCAAGGCACATCCGCAAACGCCGATCATCGCCATCACGCCGATCGCCATGGCGCGGGAGCAGGCGCGGATTCCCCTGATGCGGGAGCACATTCGCGAAGTGGTTCAGGCGCGCATCAAGGCCGGCGACCAACGGCTTACGCTCGTCGAAGGCCTGTCTTTATTGGGTCCCAATCGCCTGGATGGGCTGGTGGACGGCGTCCATCCGAATGACCTGGGCTTCCAGTGGATGGCGGATGGCCTGGCTCCGGTGCTAGCCGAAGTGCTCACGCTGCCGCCGCCGGTGCTGGTGGACGATCGCCGCATCACCGTCACTTCGGACGCCGCCGCTAAACTCAAACGCGAACAGATGGTGCGCTACATCTGGGGCGCGGCGGGCTTTCCGAACACGCGTCACTCTAAGATCGAAAGGAACGCCGCCAGCCCCGTGAAGGACTTGCAGGCGCTCAGCAGCGTCGACACTTTCACCGTGAAGATGGAAGCGGGGCAGGAGAACACGACGCATCACTTCATGCCCCTTAAGCCCAATGGGCAGTTGATCGTCCTGCAGCACGGGCACGCCTGCACCTTCGACGATGCGGCGGACCCGAAAGGTGCGGGCATGGCGCACGCCATCGATCGCTTCCTCGGCGAAGGCTACGCGGTGCTGGCCGCATACATGCCCCACATGCGTCCCGGCGACTGCCGCACGGTGCCACACGCGGACCTCTTCCAACTCAACGTCACCGGCAGCGCTTTGAAGTTCTTTCTGGAGCCGGTGGCGCTCAGCCTCAATCTGCTCAAAAACTACAAAAAGATCCACATGATGGGCCTCTCCGGCGGTGGCTGGACTACGACCCTTTACGCGGCCATCGACCCCACCATCGCCACCAGCTTCCCCGTCGCCGGCACCATCCCGCTCTATCTGCGCACCGGCGATTCGGTGGGCGACAAAGAGCAGTACTTGCCGCCCTTCTACGAACTGGCAGGCTACGGCGACCTCTACGCGCTGGGCGCCTGGGGCCGCAAGCAGGTGCAGATCCTCAACCGGCGCGACGATTGCTGCTTCGGCGAGCGTCAGCACGATGCGCGCAAGCAAGGCGCGGCGTATGAAGCCGCGTATCGGGTCTACGAAAAGGCAGTGCAGACCGCCTTGGGGACGAAGGGCGAATTCCGCCTGGAAATCGACGAATCCGCGCCCCGGCACATGATTTCGCCGGCCGCGGTGGACGTGATGCTCAAGGTGATCGCGCGCTAAGCAAGCTATAATCGCAGAGATGTCGGTGCCCATCCCAGGCTTTTCGGACGATGACGCTAGACGTCCGCCGGAGCCGCGTGAGGTGGAGGCAGACGCGCCGACGATGTCGATGACGGCCAGCGGACCGGGTTCTGCTCCCATCGCCAATCCGGCCCGAACTTGGGGCGCGTTCCAACTGCTCGA
>JBBQQS010000036.1:0-18940 GCA_038215525.1 Bryobacterales bacterium | reverse complement strand
AGCCGATGATGAACGGCATCGGCGGCGACCTCTTCATGATTCACTGGAACGCGAAGACCGGCCAGCTCACGGGCCTGAACGCCAGCGGCTGGAGCGGCAAAGGCTATACGCTCGAAGCGCTCGATAAACGCGGCGCCAAGTACCGGCCCTCGGGCATTCACGCCGTCACCGTGCCAGGCGCGGTGGAGGGCTATGGTAAGGTCCACCAGCGTTTTGGCAAGTTGCCCTGGAAGGATCTGTTCGCGCCGGCCATTCACTACGCCAGCAATGGCTTCCCGGTCACCGAGATTATTCAATGGGATTGGGAACACTCCGTCGGCAAGCTCGAAGCCGATGAGAATGCCAAGCGCGTCTTTCTGTCCGGCGGACGCGCGCCGCAGCCGGGCGACATATTCAAGAATCCGGAGCTCGCCAAGGCCCTCAAGATCGTCGCCGACGGCGGTGTCAACGCCTTCTATCGGGGGCCGATTGCCGAGGCCATCCTGAAGACCTCCGCCCGCTTGAACGGCACGCTGGCCCGCGAGGACTTTGCTACTTACTCCAGCGAATGGGTCACCCCCATCAGCACCGACTATCGTGGCTGGCGGGTCTACGAACTCCCGCCCAACGGCCAAGGCGTCGGCGCGCTGATGATGCTGAATCTCTTCTCCGCCTTCCCCATCTCGAAGTGGGACCCGCTATCGGCCGAAGCCTTCCACACCAAGATCGAAGCGCAGAAGCTCGCCTATGCCGACCTCGCGCAATACATCGCCGACCCACGATTTGGGCCGATCCCGGTGAAGGGTCTGTTAGATGCCGAATACGCGGCTCGCCGCGCCAAAGAGATTGACGCCGATAAGGCCAATTGCAGCGTGCAGGCCGGCGACGTCCCGGGGTCGAAGCACACCATCTACCTCTCGGTGGTGGATCGCGAGGGCAACATCGTCAGTTGGATTCAGAGCATCTCCGACATCTGGGGCTCGGGCGTCGTGGTCGATGGCATGGGCTTCCATTTGCACGACCGCGCCAACGGCTTCGTCTTCGACGCTGGCTATCCCAACTCCGCCGGGCCCCGCAAGCGCCCCTTCCACACCATCATTCCCGGTTTCATGGAAAAAGGCGACCAGCACATCGGCTTCGGCATCATGCGCGGCAGCAATCAGCCCCAAGCGCACGCGCAGTTCATTTCCTACATTGCGGACCACGGCATGAACATCCAGGCGGCTTTAGAGGCTCCGCGCTTCACGCGGCGCGAGGCGCGCGGCTGTTCGGTGCTGATCGAAAGCCGCGTGCCGGCGGCGGCGCGCGAGGAGTTGAGCAAGAAGGGCCATTACCTCGATCTGCGCGGCGAGTATTCCGGGCTGATGGGCGGTGGCCAAGCCGTGATGTACCATTCAGGCACCAAGGTGAAGAGCGGCGCTTCGTCACCGCGTAAGGACGGCGCGGCGATTCCGGAAGCGGTTAATTTCTGGGTAGCGAAGTAATGTCGCGCCAAGAGTGACCATTTCGGGTAAGCAATCATGTAAAGTCCAAATTCTACCCTTTGTCGGACGGGTTTGTTACTGGCGGCACCGCCGTACCAATCTTCGGTTCCCGACGCGACTTTACGGGGTTATCTTCGCTTCTAACAAATAGGTGTTATGCCGTTCGGGCGATTCGAATCGCGTCCGCCATTGTGCCCGCCCACGGCTTGCCGTGACCGGGGAGCATGGTCACTGCTCCGAGTTCCCGCATCCGGTCTAGCGATCGCCGCGCGAGCTTGTCACCCGCATTCAGTTGCCGACGCGGTCGCTGTGGCCCCGCGGGTTTCTGGCCAAACAGATCGAGCGTCACCAACGTGTCGCCGCTAATCAAAACCTTACGGTCGGGAAGATACAGCGCTGATTCGCCAGCAGTATGCCCCGGTACGTGCAGGACATGAGGTTTGCCCGGCACGTCCAGAATGTCGCCGTCCTGGAACGCTTGAGTCTTAGATAAAGACGGCATGGTAAAAACGCCGTTGATGATCGCCCTTCCCAACATTCCTGCGGTAAACGGCCGCCAGGCATTGGACAACAACGCCACCCACGGTAGTTGCAGAATTCGCGTTGCCATGCGTGCGTCGTCTTTATGAATGAAGACCGGTGCGTTCGTCTCACGCCGCAAACGCTCCGCGAATCCGGTGTGGTCGGCGTGAGCATGCGTGAGCACGATGGCCTCAACATCGCTCTTGCTTCGGCCGATGCTTTTGAGCCCATCTAAAAAGACACCGTAGTGCCCAGGAAAACCTGCATCCACCAACGTGATCCGTCCAGACTCTTCGATCACGTACCAATTGAATGGACCCGTTTCGAATCGATGAATGCCCTTCGCAAGTTCCATGGTACTGAAAATTCTCTCTTTCGTTATGTCGCCGAGTCGTCCACAGCGCTGGACTCCACAGTAGGCTTGTAAGCACCATTAGAGAAGTACGCACTTTTTGGTAAATATGCAACCCAAACAACCTAAAAAGAAAAACCCAGACCCTTGGGACGGCCGATGCCCCTCCCGCGCCGTGCTGAATCTCATCGGCGACAAGTGGGCGATGCTCATCTTCCCCCTTCTTCGGCAGCGGCCTCATCGGAATTCGGAACTGCTGCGCGGAGTTGGAGGCATTTCACAAAAGGTACTCACCGAGACGTTAAGAGATTTCGAAGTGCACGGGCTCGTACTCCGCAACGACTTTGGGACGGTCCCACCGAAGGTCGACTACCGACTCACCGACCTTGGCCTCACGCTCGCAGAGGCAATGTGTGTCCTCGATCAGTGGGTGGTGGATCATTATAACGATGTGGCGGGCGCAAAAAAGCGTTACTTGCGCCGGAATCGGCCTGCCAAATCACTCACCCGGCGGGGGCTACCTCAGGCTCGAAGCTAATCCGCAAGCGGCTTCCCGTCGCCTTCGCGTATTTTTCCTAGGTTCGCGTGGAGGGCCTACTGCCGCCGCCTTCCAGGCGCGCCACTACGGCCTGCGTCGTATTCATGCGGCGGGCTACCTGCTCCTGGGTTAACCCGGCGCGGGATCGGGCTTCGATCAAGGCGGCGGTAAGAGAGAACTCCTCTTCGAGCGCTTCGTATTCGCGCCGGTACTTTGGGTTCTTCATCCACGCTTTGTGCAAATCATCGACACCGGTGCGTTTCATTAATTGTCTACCTCCTAGGCTCTTTCCAGTGCGAGAGTAATTTTTTGACATACACCCGGAACACGACAACGCGTCGACCGCTGGCCGTAACGTAGATCGCCCGCGAAATGCCGTCCTTTCCCTTCATGCGCATTTCCCACCAAGAATTTTCAATGCTGACCATTCGGCTCAAGCACCCGTTCGAGGCCGTATCTCTCAATCAGCATCCTTCGCGCGATCCGGACCAGCCAGGATCGGGATCGTCTGCTTCCTTAGGCTGCTGTCTGCCGTGGAAGGTTCACAGCAGGTTCTGAAGTTGCTCTGCGTTGATGCCACAATCCTTCAAAATCTTTCGTAGCAGTCCGAGTCCCAATGTGCGAGTTCGGAGTGGGATGACGGTTGCCCGACCGTCTGGGTGCCTCAGAAACTGATGGCTGCCGCGTGTCCGCACGGAGAGGAAACCGACTCGTTCTATCGCCTGTGAGAGTTCCCTCCCGGTTGGGCGGGGAAGCGTGCTCATGCCGCTATGGTGACCCGTTGAATGCCGATAAACTCTAAGTTGCCGGGCTCATGGCCTTCCACCTCGAGGCAAAGCTCGATGGCTTCACGGATCCCCACCATCAGCTCATCGAGCGAGGTGGCGTCGGTGTGGCATCCCGGCAATTGGGGCACCGAGGCGACGTACACACCTTCTTCGTCCTTCTCAATCACAACATCAAACTGGCGCGCCATAACTGTTAGTCTACGCTACTCGAACATCTTTCCCGTGTGCCCACCTTAGGTGCAAAGATCAACTTCTAAACACCGGACCCTTAGCGATACACTAAGAGATTACCCCCCATGTCCAGCCTCCTTGACCGTCTGAAAGCCGGAATCGCGAAGACGCGGGCCGGTCTCGTTGAAACGCTTGAAGATACCTTTAAGGGCCGGAAGGAGATCGACAGCGATCTGCTTGACGAACTCGAGTACGCGCTGATCACCGCCGACGTCGGCGTCCGCACGGTGACCGAGATTTTGGAAGACGTTCGCCAGCGGGCGGACCGCAAGCTGCTGGGTGACGCGAGCGAAATCAAGCAGCTAATCCGGCAGCATCTGGTGAGCGTGTTGGAGGCCACGGAGCGGCCCATCGTGCGCCCCGCCGCGCCGCCACGTGTCGTGCTGGTGGTAGGCGTGAATGGCGCGGGGAAAACCACTACCATCGGCAAACTGACGGCGCGTTTGCGTGCGGAAGGCCAATCGGTGCTGCTCTGCGCCGCTGACACGTTCCGCGCCGCGGCCATCGAGCAACTCGAAGTGTGGGGCCAGCGCAATGAGGTGGAAGTGATCCGGCAGCAACAAGGCTCTGACCCGAGCGCCGTGGTCTTCGATGCGCTACAAGCCGCCAAGGCTCGCGGCGTCGACGTGGTTATCGTCGATACCGCCGGCCGCCTGCACACCAAAGAAAACCTGATGGCGGAGCTCGAAAAGATGCGCCGCACCACGCAGCGCGTGATCCCCGACGCGCCCCACGAAGTGCTGCTGGTGATGGATGGCACCACCGGCCAGAACGGTTTGGAACAGGCGCGGAAGTTCACTGAGAGCACGGGCGTGACGGGCATCGTGCTGACGAAGCTCGATGGCACCGCCAAGGGCGGCGTGGTGGTGGCGATCGCCCGGGAGTTGAATTTGCCGATTCGCTACATCGGCGTTGGCGAGCAGATCGATGACCTGCTGCCGTTCGAAGCGGAGAAGTTCGTTGCCAGCCTTTTTGATTAGCCCCATGCAGGAGGCCTTGGCGTTGGCGCGCTCGAGCCACGGCCAAACGTCGCCTAACCCCGCCGTGGGCTGCGTCATCGTGCGCGACGGCGCGGTGATTGGCCGCGGGACGCATACCTGGGCGGGCCTGGACCATGCCGAGGTCCTCGCGTTGCGCGAAGCCGGAGAACTCGCGCGCGGCGCCACGGCCTACGTCACGCTGGAGCCGTGCTCGCACACCGGGCGCACCGGCCCTTGCGCCGATGCGTTGATCGCCGCCGGAGTAACTCACGTGGTGGCGGCGATGGAAGATCCGAACCCGATCATTAAGGGCGATGGCTTTCGTAAGTTACGCGCGGCGGGAGTTACGGTGGAGTTAGACACGGCGGCTACTCCCGACGCCGAACGCCTCAATGAGCCTTTTTTTCATTTCATGCGCACCGGGCGTCCGTTAGTTACTTTGAAGGCGGCAGTTACTCTCGACGGCAAAATCGCCGCGCCGGGAGATAACACCGGTTGGATTACTTCGGAACGCGCACGCAAACACGTGCAGCAGTTACGCCACCAACACGACGCCATCCTCACCGGCATCGGCACCGTGCTGGCGGACGATCCTCGCCTCAACGACCGCAGCGGCCTACCGCGCAGCCGGCCGTTGCTGCGCATCGTCGCCGATTCGCAATGCCGTTTGCCTCTCGATCACCAAATGGTGACCACCGCCACACAGGACTTAGCGGTAGCCACGACATCCGCCGCTTCCAAGGAGCGTCGTTCGGCCCTTGAGAAACGTGGCGCCGAGATCTGGACCCTGGACGCGCCCAACGGCCGAACCAATCTCAGGGGTATTGTCGAAAAACTGGCCGAAAGGAAGTATCTATCGCTGATGATCGAAGCCGGCAGTAAAGTAAATTGGGCCGCGCTAGAAGCCGGCATCGTCGATAAAGTCTTTTTCTATTACGCCCCCAAGATTCTGGGCGGCCTGCGTTCTTTGCCCGTAGCCGGCGGCGCGGGCGTGCAAAATCGCATGGACGCGATTCAGTTGCACGGCACGCAATTACACACCATTCCGCCCGACGAATTTGCCGTGGAGGCCTGGGTAACCAAATAAATGTTTACTGGAATTATTGAAGAGACCGGCCAGGTGATCGCCTTCACCCCCAACGGGACCGGCGCCCGCCTGCGCATCGGTTGCCAAATCGTCCGCCAGGACTTAGCCACCGGCGATAGCGTCTGCGTCAATGGTGTCTGCCTCACCGCCGTCGACCTCGAGCCCGATTCCTTCGCCGCCGACCTGGCGCCCGAGACCCTGCAGCGCTCGAACCTGGGTTCGTTAGGGCAAGGCTCATTCGTCAACCTTGAGCGTTCCATGGCGGCCAATGGCCGTTACAGCGGCCATATCGTGCAAGGCCACGTGGATGGCACGGCCGAGTTAGTAAGCCTCGACTTACTCGGCGATAGTAATTGGTGGCTTACCATTCGCGTCCCACCCGAGTTAGACCGTTACATCGTCCACAAAGGCAGCATCTGCATCGATGGAGTTAGCTTAACTGTCGCGGCGCTTCAGGGAGATTTACTCTCGGTGACGATTATTCCGCACACTTACTCGATGACTGCGATGCGGGGCTGGCAACCCGGCCGGCGGGTGAACCTCGAAGTCGACGTGATCGCGAAATACGTCGAAAAAATGATGGTCGCGCGGGGATGATCGTCGAATGCGTCCCCAACTTCTCCGTGGGACGCGACCTCTCGATCGTACAAGCCATCGAAGCAGCGATCGCCTCCGTGAATGGCGTGGCCGTGCTCGACCGCACCGCTGACCCTGACCATGACCGTTGCGTGATCACTTTCGCCGGCTCGCCCGAAGGCGTGCAGGAGGCCGCTGTCCGCGCGGTCGAAGCCGCCAAGGCCCGCATCGACCTCACGCAACAAGACGGCGTCCACCCGCGTCTAGGCGCCGCCGACGTGATTCCCTTCGTCCCGCTCACCGGCGCCACCATGGCCGATGCCATCCGCATCGCCCACTCGACGGGCCACGAGATCTGGCGTCGCCTCCAAGTCCCCATTTACTTTTACGAAGCTGCCGCCCTCACCGCTGATCGCGCTAACTTAGCCGACGTCCGCCGCGGCGGCTTCGAAGCCCCGCAGGCCGGCCCGCCCGACCTCGGCGGCCCGGGACTGCACCCCACCGCCGGCGCGACCATGGTCGGCGCGCGGAAGTTCCTGATCGCCTACAACATCAATCTCGCCAGCAACGACTTGGCGCTCGCCCAACGGCTCGCCAAAAAGCTCCGCGCTTCCTCCGGCGGCTTCCCCTGCGTGAAGGCCCTCGGTCTGGCGCTCGCCTCCCGCGGCATCGTCCAAGTCTCGATGAACCTCACGGACTACGAAGTCACCGGCGTCGACCAGGTCTACGGCGCCGTCGCGGCCGAAGCCGAACTCCTCGGGAGCGAACTCATTGGCCTGATTCCCCGCGCGGCGTTGCCGACGCAGGACGTACGCTGGGAGCACTTCGACGAAGGCCGAATCCTCGAGAACCGACTGGCCATCGCGGGACTTACTTCATAATCTGAGTCGATCGCTTAACCGCTCATTTTGAGCCCGCCCGCATCAGCGGCGGGTGACATTGGCCGATGAAAACCACTAATAAGTACTTTACAAGAAAAAAGCACTTTGTAACCCGTCGCTCACGCAGCGGGCTCAAGGTGCATGATTACAGAGGGAGAAATCGAGCAGAGCGAAACGAATAAATCAATGGATGAAAGTATTAGCCACTTACTCCGTCAGCAACAACGCAATCTGGTCCATCCGCTTGATCGAATCCACGCTGCCGTGGTCGTCGTTGATGAAGATCGCAAACGCCACTCGCCCATTGGTAGCTGAATCGATGTAGCCGGCCAGGGTCTTCACTCCCGTCATCCCACCTGTCTTGGCCCGAATGCGCTTGCCTCGTTCGTCCCGGCCAAACCGCGACTTAATCGAGCCATCGACGCCCCCGTGCGGCAAGCTCTCAATGAAGTTCTCCGCAGTCTGCTTTTGCGATAACAACCGAACCATGGCATTCGGCGTCACCGCCGTCAAACGCGAAAGACCGCTGCCATCTTCAAAACGCGCCTCGGTGCGCGGTATGCCCAACCCCGCCAGATAGGCGCGCAAGCCCTCCACGCCGCCCGAAGCCTGCAACATCATCTCGGCCAGCAGATTCTGGCTAACCTTGTTCGTCACTGTCACGATGTCGATCAGCGGCGGCGACGAGCGCTCGGCCAGTGTGACGCCAGCGCGCGGGAGCAACGACTCACCCACGGCGCGATGGCGCGCGCGGGCCGTGCCTTCGATGGCGATGCCGCGGTCCACCAACATTTTCTTGAAGGCCACGGCGGCATATTGGGCCGGATCGTCCTGGGCCAGCAAGCCGGACCAACCGCCATCGGAGATCGCCATCTGCCCCGTGATCTGCACCTGGCGCGAACCGGGCATGCGAATGACGCGAATCTGGCGCGCGCCGGCCGCCACCGTCGTCACGCGATTGTCGAGCGTGAAGTATTCGAGGCGCGGCTGCAAGGTGACGCGCGCCAAGTCGCCCACGCGCGCGCCGGGCATTAGCGTCACTTGCAGCACGCCTTCGTTCACCATCAAGCCCGAGGTGGCCGCGCCATAGTCCCAGGTGAGGTCGTCGTGGCTCCAGCCATCGGGCTGCGGCTCCCACGGCCAAAGCGTATCGTCGCCCAGGATGTCGCCTTCGACGCGCGTCACTCCCGCCGCCACCACTTGATCGGCAAGGGCTTCCAGGGCCGCGAGCGGCGGATGGTCCGGTGTGCCGTAGGGATAGCCGCGCCCAGTCATGCTGGGGTCGCCGCCGCCGAGTAAGGTTAAGTTACCCCTCACGGTGCCGTTTTCCGAGGGCTTCTCCGTCGCCAGCACCCGCGTCGAAAATCGCGTGTCGGCGCCCAGGCGGGCCAGGGCAAAAGAGGTCGAAAAGAGCTTGGTGACTGAGGCCGGAGTAAAGAAACAATCGGCGCAGTGCTGTTGCAGCAATTGCCCATCGGAGAGCTTCTGCACCGCAATTCCCCATTTGGCGCGATGGCCGCTCAGGATGAGATCGATCTTCGTGGTTAAGTCATCGGCCGCCAGTAATGGCAGCGCGCAAATCAGCAGCAGCCTCATCCTTACTATCTTCGTCCAAGGCATGGGCTATCTTGAGGAAGTATGTTTCCCTTGCTCATGCTGATTCTGGCGGTCGATTGGAAAGCCGATTTCTGCGGCCATTCGGTGCCCCACGCCGGCACTACCTACTTCACTGCGGACCACATCGTAGTGGAGGTGGAAGTATTACCGGACAAAGCCACGCCGCTGCGCCTGGCAGCCGAGCAATTTCGCTTGCGGCTCAATGGGAAGCTACTTGCCCCGGATGCGCCCGGCATGGTGGCGGGCGGCTTGAAGTCCGAGGACTGGAACCAACGCCCGAGGCTCGAAGCGCAAGCCGGACCGGTGATCTTGGGTGCGCCGCGACAGCAACCGCGCTTTCCGGGTGATCGGCAGCCCGCATCGCGGCCTGGCGTCGTCGAGAAACAGGAGCCTACGCCGGCCAAGACCGATGCCGAAGCCGTGGTCGACGCCGCGTTGCCCGAAGGGCCGACGCAAGGCCCCACCAGGGGGCTTCTTTACTTTCCCTTTCGCGGGAAGATGAAGGCGATTAAGACGATCGAGATTCTGTGGGGCGACCGGGAACTAAAGCTGCGGTAGAGAAACCGGTTACCGGGTCGACGCCAACGCCGGCACCGGAGCCAGCGGACCGGGGTAGTCCACGCCCAGCAAGCTCTCATCGTTATTGGCCAGCGCCGCCACTAGCTCGACGTGTAAGTAGTCGAACATCGGCTTCGTGGTGTCGCCCAAGAATTGCGTCTGGTAAGCACCGCGCGCTTGGTCAATATCGGCCCGCAGTGCCGGATAGAGCGCCGAGTTTTCGCGGCCCGCCTTCACTAGATTGCTTTTGTAGAGCCGCATTTCCGCCACCTGTACCCGCGCGAAGCGCTGCGCCCGGCCATGCAATTCCTGATCTTCCCGGCTCAACGACGCCATTAGGTTCACTAAGCTCTTGGCCGGATCGGCCGCGGCAGGGGCCGCCACGGCTTCAATCTGCACCATGCCCACGGGAGCCTTGGCTTCGTTCGCCGCCCGGCGCAAGCCCAACGCCAAACCCGCCACCGTCGCCAGCAATTCGAGCGCGCTCGGTTCCAGCGGCGCTTCGCCCGGTTCGGTATAGAGAATCGCCGCCACCTTGTCCTGCACCAAAATCGGGAACAGATACACTTTGGCACCCATCGTGCCCGGGATCAAATTGGCGATGCTCTCGGAGAATTCGCTGCTGGTGCGCACGGCCACCACCGTGTCCTTCGATTCCACCGCGTTCTCGAGAGCCGGCGCCGATTGCAGCTCCACCTCGCACTCGCTGACTTCCACGCCCCGGGCATTTTCGAGCACCGCGTGCCTGCCCGCCACGCGGAACACCATGGCCACCTGCGAAAACGGCATCGCGCCGTCCAGCAGCGCCGAACGCCACTGCTCAATCGTCTCCGCCTGATAGAGCCGCCGCGCCGCCTGATTCACGCGCTCACTCAATTCGCGGCTCGCCGCCCGGCCCGCGGCCGTTATCGCATCGCGAGCCCGCAACGCCACCTGCTCATACTTGTGGCTGAATTCGTTTTCCTTGGCGCCTAAAGCTTCTTCAAGTTCCTTGTTCTTCGATTCGAGCGCGGCTTGATACTCTGCTTCCCGAGCCTGCAGCGCCGTCGCAAACTCAGTCCGCTGTTCCGTGAGCGTCTGCGCCAGATAAGTATCCTTATCCGCCAACGCTCCGGCGATCGCCGCCTGGGCCGACAAAGATTCTTCGTGATGCCGCTGCGACTCTTCCCGCGCGTCGATCGCCTCCCGCCGGTCGGCCAAGGCCGCGTCCAGCGAGCTTTCGAGTTCCGCCACCCGCTCCCGCCATTCTTCGCGGGTATCGGCCTCCTGGCGCCCTTTTTCCACGCCCCCCGTCTCCACCCGCGTCAATTCCGACTGGAGGTGGCCCTCGATCTCGGCAAAGCGCTCTTCAAAGATACGCTCCAGATTTTGGAGCCATCCCGTTGTCAGCGTCTCTTGGACGCGATCCACCTGCAATTGCCAGGCGGCCTGAATCTGGTCGCGCGTGGAACTCTTCGCTTCGGCCAGGGTGCGGAAAATAGGATCGTGAGCAGACATCGCTATGTATATCGTACGAGAGGCGGCGGCAGTACAGACCTAAGGTAAATTATTTAGTTCTCCCGCGGAAGATTTCCCGTTACCTCATAAACCGGGCTCCCGCCGCTCAGATTTATTTTCACTGATCCCCGGCCAGATGCCAATTCAATGTTGTCAATTTCAACAATCGCCCCCTGCCATCGCACCCGCGCCCTTGCATTAGGATACGTCTTCCCATTCCAAATCAAGCTTGTCGCCCGCACGGTGCCTTCCGCTCGTCGCCGGGTCAGCCATTCTGGCACGCTCCCGTTGGCCAACCCCAGCGTCCTTGCCACCGCGCCTTGCCGATTGAGCGTCGGCTCCAGCAGCCGTTCCAACGCGGCGATGTCCAGCACGGGCACCGTCAGGCTAAACAAGTGCGGAATCGCTACGTCCGGCTCATATCGGTAGCTCGCGTCAAAGGCGACCTCGCCTATCTGGCCATGAAACTGCGGCACGGTCATACGGCCCGCCGCCAACTCCACCGTCAAGCTCTCGGTCGTAATCGGCGCGGCCACGCCCGGCAGGTTCACCTCCGGCGCCGCCCGAAAGCTGCCGGACCAGGACCCCTGCTCGCCATTCAGTTCAAAGCGCAGGTTGCCGGTCAACGACCCTTTGGCCATCTCGGTTAAGAAGCCCGGCGCCCACTCGCCAAACAAACTCGTGAAAGAGCCGCGGAAGTCCTCAACGCGCAGTTCCCGAAACGCCGTCTCAAACACCAACCGGCGTCCATCCACTAACAACCCCGCACTCGCTACCGCGGACTCTTCCGTCGGACGGTCATACGCCGCCATTCCCTCATAGACGCCGTTCGAGAGGCCAAAAGTCCCCGATACCGTGCCGTTGAAGTTCGCCGGCTCCGGCAATCGATAGCCGAAGCTGCGCAAAAAGCCCACCACGGGCTGCATCTCCTGCTGGCGCAGAGTGAAGAGCGCCGCCCAGCGCGGATCGCGCAGAATCTCGCGCGAGCGGAAGCGCAAGGCCAGCGCCGGCAGCTTTGGGTTGTCCGCCGGCAACGAATCCAGTGCCAGCGTCTGCCCCGGCAAGTCCAAGCGCCCGCGATAGGCTAACGGCAAGCCCGCCGAACGCAGCGGATTCAGGTCCCGCCGCGTTGGCTCTAGCGTGAGTTGTCCCGCGATCGCAATCGCCGAGATCGGCCCCCGTAGCCGCGCCTCGGTGCTGATACGCCCCGCGAGGTTGTTCGCCCGCCGCTCGAACAGGGTCGCCACCTCGGCCGCCGAAGTCCGGTTAAGATCCAGGCTGAGGTCCACTTCCGGCTCCGCGCCGGACGCAAAGCGCACGCTACCGGTAGAAGCGAATCGCCCAAAGCCCAGCGCTCGCCGATCGGTGCGGGCGGGCTCGCCGGCAAAGCGGACGCGGAAACCGGTCCGGTCGATGGGCGTCAGGTCGAGGTCGACACCGGTCAGATAGAAGACACTCTTGCGCCGGTTGAAGACAAAATTCACGCGCCCATTGCGCACCTGGACGTCGGGCAAGCCGCGATCGGAACGCCCAGCCAGCGCCCGCGCGATCAGCGGCGTGATATTGGCCCCTTGATCCACTTGGCGCGACAAATTCAAGCTTGGCTCATCAAGGCGCAACGTGCCGAACTCCACATGACCGGTCACCAGCCGCAGCAGATTCAGCCGCGCCTCCAGGCTCGTCACATAGGCCAAGGGCTCCAACCCTAAGGCCGGGTCCTCATGCACAATCACCTTCTCCACCACAAAGCCCGGCCCCTTCAGAAAGCTGTAGGAGAGGTCACCTTGCACCTCCACGCGCCGGCCCAACGCACGCTCAATCTCCGCGCGAATCGGCTCGCGAAAGCGATTCGCCTGCCAGAACTCGGCGTTATACATCCGCCACAGGACGATGCCCACCGCCAGCCACATCAGCCGCCGCCAGTAGCGCTTCAGGAGATCCATCGCGCAAAGTCCTCCGGCGTGTCGATATCGGTTACCACGCCCGCGTCGGGCACATCGAGGAACGTGGCCCCCGGATAATGCGACCGGATCACGTCCCGCGCCTGCGCCGTGGGTGCCAACGCTAGTAGCTCGGCAATGATTACCGGCGACAGCCGCACCGGATGACCTCGCTCGCCCTGGTAGCGGGGAATCACGAGTTCACCCGAGGTCGCCGCCAGTAGCTCCACGGTGGAAGCCGACACGGCCGGATAGTCGATCGGCTGAAACAGGCAATCCGCACCCGCCGGCAGCGCTCGCAAGCCCGTCTGGAGTGAACTAAATTGACCCCGCTCCGGCTCCGGATTCCGCACCCACATCACGTCCGCCACCACTCCCGCCCGAATGACGTCCGCCTGATGTCCCAGCACCACGATCACCAGTTCGCACTGCCCGGAATAAATACCAATCAGCCGTCCCAAAAAAGTCTGCTCGCCGATCGGCAACAAAGCCTTCGGCCGCCCCATCCGCGTCGATGCGCCCCCCGCCAGCAGAATTGCCGCCGTTTTCACTTCAATAGGGCCCGCGAATGCTGATGCGCAAACAAACTCTTCGAGAGCGCCTTCCAATCCGCCGCCGGTTGCCGCCGCGCCGCAATCATCTCCGCCACCACGCTCACGGCGATCTCTTCCGGCGTAATCGCCCCGATCTCAAGCCCCATCGGCGCGTGGATACGCTCGAAGAGGTCGCGCGAAAAGCCCTCGTGTTCAAGCTCCTTCACGATGGCGATCGTCTTGCGCTTGCTGCCAATCATCGCAATATACTTCGCCCGCGTCCCCACCGCCCAGCGCAGCACCCGCATGTCATCCCGATGGCCGCGCGTCACGATAATCACGTAGCTGTTGGCGTTCACGTTCAGCTTGGGAAATACCGCCTCGTACTCGTCGGCGAACACTTCCTCCGCCAGCGGAAAGCGCTCCCGATTGGCGAATTGCTCCCGATCGTCAATCACGCTCACCCGGAAACCGGCCAACTGCGACACTTGCGCCAAGCCCTTCGAAACGTGCCCGGCCCCGAAGATCAACGCATTCGGCTGCGGCATGATCGGCTCGACGAACACATTCAACTGCCCGCCGCAGATCAGCCCGTTGTCGTAGGCCGCATCCTGACCGAGGGAAAACGTCAAATGCTTCGGCTTCTCCGTCTCCATCACTTCGCGCGCCGCGTTCCACACCTCGGCCTCCACGCAGCCGCCGCCCACCGTCCCTACGATGGATCCATCCTCGCGCACCAGCATCTTTGCGCTCTCATAGCTCGGAATCGAGCCATTCACTTGCACAATCGTCGCCAGCGCGCATTTTTGTCCTTCGCGCCGCAGCCGGACAATTTCGTCAAAGAGATCCATGGAGTTAACTGATTCGAATTATCGCACAGCAGCCGCAAAATAAGCCTTTTGTTAGACTTGAGGTTTGACACTTCCATCCACTTCCTCCCGGCGCGCCGTCGCCCATCCCTCGCTCGCCCTTTTGTTTGACATGGATGGCGTGATTGTCGATTCCATGCCCCTCCACACCAAGGCCTGGGAGGCTCACCTCACCCGCCACGGCCTTGACCCCGATGCGGCGGTCAAACGCATGCACGGCAAACGCAACGACCAGCTCGTCCGCGACCTTTTCGGCCAGCACCTCGACGACGACGCTGTCTACGCCCATGGCGCCGAAAAAGAAGAGCTCTGGCGCGAAATGATGGACGGCCGCCTGGACGAATTTATGATCGAGGGCGTCGTCGACTTCATCCGCCGCCACGCCGCCAGTCCCCTCGCCGTTGGGTCCAATGCCGAGCCCGCCAACATCGAGTTCGTTCTTCAGGGCTGCGGCCTCAAGGACGCCTTCCGTGTCATCCTCGACGGCCACCAGGTGGAGCGGCCCAAGCCCCATCCGGACATGTATTTGAAGGCTGCCCAGTTGCTCGACACGGCGCCGGGCGATTGCATCGTCTTTGAAGATTCGCCCACCGGCCTCGCCGCCGCCCGCGCCGCTGGCACTCGCGTTGTCGCCATCAACAGCGCTCACCTCGCCGACCTCGGCGGGCCCGTCGACCTCGAAATCCCCCACTTCTCCGATCCAAGGCTCGATTTATGGCTCCTGACGCAACAGCCTGGTACGCGGTAATCCTCCTCGCCGTCGGCGGTGTCTTCTGGGTCTGGCGCTCCGGCACCCGGCAAGTCGACGCTTGGCGCGACACCTCCCGCCGCCTGGAACGCCTCGGCGCCCGCGTGCTCGCTGCGGCCTCGCACCGCGAAATCCAGGATGCCCTCGAACAGGATCTGGCCCCCGCCCTCGGACCCATTACCTGGCGTCTCTACGTCTACCAGCGCGCCCACCGGACGCTCGAATCCGGGGTCGAGGTAATTCCGGTCCACGCGCCGCCCGAAGGAGAACCCGCCGCCATCGCCCTCGCCTTTCGTCATCGTGTCTCGTCGCGGCTTCGCACCCCAAGTTCTGCTGAAACCACCCACTACCTGCCCTGCGAGTTGGGCGACGAAGCCCACGGCGTACTCGTCCTCCGCGGCGAAGGCCTCGGTGAAACGGACCCGACTAGTCTCAACTACCTCGCCCACCATATCGGCGCCGCTCTCGGCCACTTCGAACACGCCGCCGCCCGCGAACTCGACTCCCGCGCTGAAAAACGGCAAGCCGTCAGTGAAGTCCTACAGCGCGTGATCTCTGAGATCGAGCAGCAATCCGCCGCCCCTGAGCTTGCCGGGCGCCTCCGCTCCATGATGCGCGAAGAGGACCGCAAGATCGCCACCGCCGACGCCCCAGCCGATGCCCAGGCCGTCCGCACGACGCTGCTGGTTGAGCCCGACCCCGCCCGCCGTCGCGCCTATCTCTCCGCCCTCAGCCAACGGGGCATCCGCGCCCTGCCCGTTCACACCGCCGACGAAGCCGCGGACCGCCTCGAACGTATGGGCTTCGACCTCGTCTTCTGCTCCGCCCGCCTCGCCGAATCCGGCTGGCCTGACCTCGCCCACCGCCTCGGTCGCCGCTCCCGCCTCATCTGGCTCGCCGACGAAGCCTCGCTCCGCTGGATCGAAAGCTCCTCCCTCCCCAGCCTCTATTCGCCCCAGGACCTTGACACGGTGATCGCCACCCCTTAGCACTTTCCCCCGCCTTATGTACGAAGCCTTTGAATCTAAGACACTTATCCCATAACGGGGGCATCCACGCGCGCATCCCCGGGTTTCGCCATAAGCCATTGATAATAAAAAGATTAATTCGATAGTTGACGAAACAGGCTCGGATCTTGCAGTTAAGTTCATTAGATTTAATGGCTTGAAAGGAAACCCAGGGATGCGCGTGGATGCCCCGGTTGATGGAGTGATTCGCTTTGTATAACTTATGAGCTTGGAGCGGAAGGGAAGGAAGGAAATGGGAACGGACGTGCCTTGCGTTCTGCCAACGGCGCCGGCAGTCCTTCCCACGGCGGGCTCAATTACCCCTGAAACGCCCCCCGCTCGCCAAGCGTCAACCACGGTGAGACGATATCCATGATGACCAAGACCCTCCTCGCCCTCGCCCTCACCGCTACCCTCTTCGCCCAGGACCGTTATAAAGGCCCCAAGCCCCCCAAATCCGACATCCCTTACCTCCTGCACGCCACCACTCTGGTCGAAACCGATTCCACTGAGGCCCAGGAGAGCAAGAATAAGAACGACACCGTCTACACCGTCTCCGGCTCAGCAGCCAAAGCCCGCACGCCCCTCGCCGAGCCCATCTTCCTGATGAACGTCGACAAGATCTCCGCTGAGAAATTCTCCTGCTACCGCATGGAGACCAAAGGCGGCAGCCGGCAGTTGATTCTCCCCTCAAAGCCAGGCAAGAATGCCCCCAAGCCCCTTCGCCTCAACGTCACCCGCGTCTCCGACGGCCTCTACCGCATCGAACTCGCCGAGTCTCTCGTTAACGGCGAATACACTCTGTCGCCGGAAGGCTCGAACCAGGTGTTCTCCTTCGCGGTGTATTGAGTTCGCGCCAGGAGGGGCGTAAGGCAGGCGAAGCAACATCCGATCTTTGCCCAAATGTCACCGAATGAAAACATCCATTCACTACACTTGTGAACAGATGCCCTATTCAGAGTGCCCCGCCCCGCGGGTCTCCGACGTCCTCCGCGACCTGGTTACCCGGCCGCGTGAGTATCTGCTCCACCGCTGGCATTGGAAAGCGGCCCTTTGCTCCGCCTGCATCCGGTTCACCATCTTCTTCGCGGCCAACGCCTCGGCCGGATGGAAAGCCGCCTGGGGCGCCGCCTTGGCCGAATTCGTCTACCGCCTGGTTGCCTCGGGCTGCTATGGCTCCATCACCCAGGCCTTCCGCCAAGCCCAGCCCTTCTGGCTCGCCAACCTCACCGCCGCCGTCCTGGTGCCCATCTTTCAGCACCTCTTTGAATTCCTGATTCACTGGCTCCGCGGCACGCCGAATCTCGAAGCCTCCATCCTGATCTCCGCCGCCTTCACGGTCTTTTCCACCCTCTTCAATCTCTACTCCATGCGCCGCGGATCGCTCGTCGTCGGCGCTGGCGCCAAAACGCTCTGGGAGGATATCCTGGCCTTCCCCAGGCTCTTGCTCGGCTTCCTGTCCAGCCCCTTCACCGTCCCGGCTTCGCGATGAAAGGCTCCCGATGAAAAGCCTCCATCTCACCAATTCCTGGCACGCCCGCTCCGGCGGTATCGCCACCTTTTACCGCGCCTTATTGGACGAGGCCGAACGCCAAGGCCGCCAAATGGCCATGGTGATCCCCGGCGAGCAGGACGGCTGCGAGCGCCGCACCCACACCCGCATCCACACCGTCCGCGGCACGCCGTCGCCCTTCAACCCCAGCTACCGCGTGATCCTGCCCAATGCCTGGCCCGGCATCAATCGCCGCGTCGCCGAAATCGTCCGCGAAGAACAGCCGGACCTGATCGAAGTTTGCGACAAATACTCACTTCACTACCTCGCTGGCCTCATTCGCCGCGGCCTCTTCAGCCTTCCGCACCGGCCTGTCCTCATCGGCCTCAGTTGCGAACGCATGCGGGATTCGGTGAAAGCCTATGTCGCCTCCGGCCCCCTCGCCGATCGCCTCAGCCGCTGCTACATGAAGTGGCTCTACTTCGCCTTCTTCGACCATCACCTCACCGTCTCCACCCACACCGCGGACGAACTCCGCGAAGCCGGCCGCGGCCACGTGCGCCAACGCGGCGTCTGGATTCGCCCCATGGGCGTCGACCTCGCCAACTTCAGCCCCCAACTCCGCGACGCCGCCTTCCGCCACCAGCTCGCCCGCCGCGCGCAAGGCAATGCCGACTCCCGTTTGGTCCTCTACGCCGGCCGCCTGGTGCCTGAGAAAAATCTCCCGCTCCTCCTCGGCACGTTCGAGCAACTCCTCTCCGAAGACGACGCCGACTACCGCCTCATCGTCGCTGGTGACGGCATCCTCCGTCCTTCGCTGATCGAGCAAGCCGAAAAGCGCTTCCCAGGCTACTCGCTCTGGCTCGGCCACCTTGAAGACCGTGAGGCCCTCGCCCGTCTCTATGCCAACGCGGACGTTTTCCTCCATACCAATCCTCACGAGCCCTTCGGCATCTCGCCGCTCGAAGCCATGGCCAGCGGCGTCCCCGTGGTGCTGCCTAATTCCGGCGGCGTGCTTTCCTACGCCGACCCCAGCAACGCCATTCTTGCGGAACCCGATGCCGCCTCCATGGCCGCCGGCGTCCGCCGCGTCTTCACCAGCGACCCCGCAGAACGAGTCGCGCAAGCCCGTGCCACCGCCCTTCGTTACGACTGGCCCGTCATCGCCCGCGACTTCCTCGACCTCTACGCCGGCTTCCTGCGCGGTGAATCTTTCGCCCAACCCGACTTCCTCTCCACCCCCGGCTCCTGGCTGGGCCTC
>JBBQQS010000035.1:0-18961 GCA_038215525.1 Bryobacterales bacterium | reverse complement strand
GAGTGAGCTATCTCCCCTTAAATAGGGACTTAGGAATCATGGCGTGCGCGCCCTTAGTGCCATCCACTAACTGAGTAATACGGAGGTCGACGCCGACACTAATCAGCATGTAGGCATCGGCCTCGGAGAGCTTCTTTTCCTTGGTGAGAAATGCCAAGGCTTCCTCGGTGGCCATGCGAATCGCGACACCGATGTCGGGGTTCAAGCCCATGGCGATCCAATGGGTGGGGGTTTCGCCGCGGGGCCACTTGAGTTTCATGTCCTTGCGGACGACGAAGCGGAAGGTGCCGGTGAGCGAGGTTTCAAGGCCCGTCTGGTCGGCCTCGCCATCGCCCTGGGCGGCGTGGCCGTCGCCGACCTGAAAGAGGGCGCCGGCTTCGTGGACGGGGATGAAGAGCTTGGTGCCGGCGATCAATTCACGGTTGTCGAGGTTGCCGGCGTGCATGTTGGGCGGCGAGCTGCTGATGCGGCCGGCGCCGCTGGGCGGGGCGATGCCCATGCTGCCAAAGAAGGGGCGCAGGGGGACTTCGACGCCGGGGGCGAACGGGGCCACCATGCGCTGGCGGTCGAGGGGAATGATGCGGCGCTTTTGGCCGGGTGGGTGCTTGGTGAAGAGGTCGGCGAGGACGCCGTTCGGACCCATGCCGTTGTAGCTATAGTCGAGGGTCATCTTGACGTCGAGGATGTCGACTTCGAGCACGTCGCCGGGCTCGGCACCTTCGATAAAGATGGGCCCGGTGAGGAAGTGGCCGCGGGCTTTGGGGCTCTTTTGGGCGATGGCGTATTTAGCGGGCTCGATTTTGGCTTGGGGCACCCCGGCGGCCTCCAGCATTTCGGCCGAGCCGACCCCGAGGGTTTCGATGACGACGGTATCGCCGGAAGCGACTTTGAGGACGGGCGGGGTTGCGGAGTCGTAATAGCCGACGACGACGGTCTCGGGCGTTGCGGCGAGGCGGTGGGTGGTTTGAGCGAGGGCAGCGGTGGCGATGAGGAGCAGGAGGGATTTCATGGCGAGGTCTTTTTACTATGCCATGTTAGCTGGGTGCCGTAGCCGCCGAAACTGCGCGGGCGCCGGGCTTACCTGTCGGTAAACTAAGGTATCTAAGGAAGTTAGGATTCAGTCGGACTGGGTCTTGGCGGACTGGGTCTTGGCGGACTGGGTCTTGGCTGCACGAGTGTCGCCATGCAGATTCACTTCGCGACTTTCTCGTATTGCATGGCACCCGCCAAATTCCCTTCCGGGTCTTGGAAGAAGATCAGGGTCCCAACGTGGGGGATGGTCACCTTGGGCATGACGATCTTGCCGCCCGATTTTTCGATTGCGGCTTGGGTGGCATCGATATCGGCGACGCCGAAGGTACATTCGAAACCAGTGATGCGCACGCCCGGAACCAGTTCCCGGCGTGGCTGGATGGCGCTCATCACGCCGGAGTCAGGGCTATCGAAAAAGCCCGGCGGTCCCCAGGGCTGGAACTTCCAGGCAAAGACCGTCTCGTAGAATTGCTTCGCACGCTCGACGTTGTCGCAGTTGATGGCAAAATGCCGCAAGGTATCTGACATAGGGTCCATGCTAGCGGAAACGGTAGGTGGCGGCGTTGCGATAAAGTGTCAAAGGATGTCGAGAATCCGCCATAACGGCG
Organism: Bryobacterales bacterium; assembly: GCA_038215525.1. Taxonomy (GTDB): domain Bacteria; phylum Acidobacteriota; class Terriglobia; order Bryobacterales; family Bryobacteraceae; genus JALHNI01. The sequence continues at coordinate 17,321 of JBBQQS010000035.1, read as the reverse complement.
CCTTAGTACGCACTTTCGGTGTCACGTTCCTTTCGTCGCAGACGCTGGTGTATCCCGTCAGCGATTGGGATCAGCTCCTCTATGCCACGGAGGGCATCCTCACCGTTCGGACGGAAGCGGGCGACTGGGCGCTGCCGGCCCACCGTGCACTGTGGGTGCCGGACGGCGTGCACCACTCCATTCGCGTCTCTGGCGCGGCATCTCTACGGTCGCTCTACTTCCGAGCCGGGGAAGCGCGCCAGCTGCCGCGGACCTGCTGCGCGGTGAATGTTTCACCGCTCCTGCGGGAACTCATTTTGGCGTGCGTCAGCTTGGGCGCGCTCTCCGCCCGGAAGCCATCGCACCGCCGGCTGGCGGGCGTACTACGGCGAGACCAATTGCGCAAGCTTCCCGAGGTCCCCTTGCAGTTGCCAGAACCGCGGGAGCCCCGAGCCCGCCGCATGGCCACCCTGCTCCGCGACTCACCCCACGGCAGCCTTTCGGCTGCCGCCCGCTTGGCCGGTGCCAGTCTGCGGACGCTCGAACGGCTATTCCGCGAAGAAACCGGCATGTCCCTGGGAGCGTGGCTGCGTCGGCTGCGGCTGCAGTTGGCCCTGGAACAGTTGGCCGCCGGGGCCAGCGTCACCGAAGCGGCCAGGGCCTGTGGCTATCCCAGTGCCTTTGTGGCGATGTTTCGCCGCGAGTTAGGCACTACGCCGGGGCGCTATTTCGGGGGTGGAGAATGATTCGGGGTGACCAGCGGCAATGCAGTCTTCGAGGTAGAGCTCAACGGCCTCTTTAATGTTGCTCAAAGCTTGCAGCTTACTCTTTAGTTTACCCGCCAAGCGTAAAAAAAGGGGCGCGCCCGAAGGCCCGCCCCTTTTCTTGAAGTTGGTAAGTGACTACCAGCGATTGCCGCGGCCCGCGCCGCTGCCGCCACCGGAAGTACCGCGGCCACCACGGCCGCCGCCACCGCCACCGCCACGGTTGCCGTAGCCACCGCCGCCGCCGCGATTGCCGAAGCCGCCACCGCCACCGCCGCCGCCGCCCTGGGGCTTGGGACGGGCTTCGTTGACGTTCATGGCACGGCCATTAAGCTCGCTACCATTCAAAGCGGAAATCGACGCTTCAGCAGCGGTACGGTCCGTCATTTCGACGAACGCGAAACCACGGGATTGGCCCGTGTCACGATCCGTTACGATATTTACGCGCTCAACGGCGCCAAAGTTAGAGAATGCAGCGAACAGTTCATCCTGAGAAGTCTGAAAGCTGAGATTACCGACGAAAATGTTGGTCATGGAATTCGGTCCTATTAGATTCGTCTCTGTCAGACAGCACAATACACGATAAGGTCGCTCGAGGAAACCAAGAGGGTCGTACGGTAGTGACGGCCAGAAGGCACACGTAAATAAACACGGGTAGCGGTCAAAGACATTCTTAGCATAGCAGGTTATGCCCCCGATTAATTTTGGTACCGAAACACAAGCGGGGTGAGTCTGTCAAATGCTAGGAGTACCATGGCCCCACCCGACCGCCGAGCGCTGCGCGCTAAACGGCAACCAGACGGGCGTAGACTCCGCGGGCTGCGGCGGCACCGGCGCCGGCGGGAGCGGAATAGCCATTCTCGCGGAGGGCCTCTTCGAATGCCGGCAACAGGAACAGGACGTCGGGTTCGGTGGAGAGCACGCCCATGAGGCCGATGCGGAAGATCTTGCCGGCCAAGGGGCCAAAGCCACCGCCGATTTCAATCCCGTACTTGGCCATCAAATACTGCCGGACTTTGAGGTCGTCGACTCCGGCTGGCACTTTCACCGTGTTTAAGGTCCACAGCCGGACGCTGGGGTCGGCGACATTCATCTCGAGGCCCATGGCGGCCATGGCCGCGACAAAGGCGAGGTGGTTGGCGCGGTGGCGTTCAAAGCGTTCGGCAATACCTTCGTCCTCAATCGTGGACAGGGCTTCGCGCAGTGCGTAGAACATCGAAATGGGCGCGGTGTGGTGGTAGCGATGCGCTCCGTCGAAGTATTCGGCGAGGAGCTTCAGGTCGAAGTACCAGGTACCGGTCTGGGTCTGGCGGTTTTTTAGCCATTCCATGGCGCGGGGCGAAACGGTGAGGGGCGAGAGGCCGGGCGGGCAGCTGAGCCCTTTTTGGGAGCAGCTATAGGCGATGTCGATGCCGGATCGATCGAGGTCGATGGGCATGGCGCCCAGGCTGGTGACGCAATCGGCGATGATGAGGGCGCCCACTTCGCGCGCGGCGGCGCAGATGGCATCCGGCTTCTGAAAGACGCCGGTGGAAGTTTCGGCGTTCACGAAGCCAACGACATGGGGCTTCTCGCGCAAGATGAACTCGCGCACTTCGGCGTCGGTGTACGCCTCGCCCCAGGCTTTGTCGAAGCGGACGACAGTGGCGCCTTGGCGCTTGCCCATCTCGGCCATGCGGTCGGCAAAGTAGCCAGCGGTGAGGACGGCGAACTTGCTGCCGGGCTCGACGAAGTTGGCCACGCAGGTTTCCATGCCGCCGGAGCCGGTGGCCGAAATGGCCAGGGTGAAGTCGTTGGCCGTGCCGTAGAGGCGCTTGAGCACCTCACGGGACTCCATATTGATCTGGAAAAAGTAGGGGTCCAAATGGCCAACGATGGGCTTTGCCATCGCGGCGTAAACGCGCGGATCTACTTGGGAGGGGCCGGGCCCGAAAAGGAAACGCTGGGGAGGATTCAACTGAGAGGTCGCCATTACAACTTAGTTTACCGCCTGGGCTGCCCTTCGGCGCTCCCCCAACCGATCCAGGACGGTCTAGAACGGTACGTCGTCGTCGGAGATGCCGGGGTCGAAGGCCGGAGCGGCCGGGGGCTGGGTGCGTTGGGCGCTGCGGGGCATGGAGACCGGGGCGCCGCCGCCCCGGGGCCGCTCTTCCCCCCCGCGGGGGCGGGCCCCGGCGCCGGCACTACCACCGGCGCCACCTTCTTCGCCGCGGCCGCCGGAACTCAAGAGCATCACTTCGTCGCAGACGATTTCAGTGATGTACTTCTTCTGGCCTTCTTTGTCTTCATAAGAGCGGGTTTGCAAGCGGCCCTCAATGTAGATCTGCTTCCCTTTGGTGAGATAGGGGGCCACATTCTCCTGCTTGAACAGGATGAGGTTGTGCCAGTCCGTCTCTTCTTTCCAGTCGCCGGTCGCCTGGTCCTTCCAGCGCCGTTGGGTGGCCATGGTGAACTTCGTGACGGCGGTGCCGCCGGCGCTGAATTTCGTCTCGGCGTCCTTGCCCAAATTACCAATCAGAATTACTTTGTTTACGCTACGCGCCATGTTGACTCGAATGTACCTTTATTTGGGCAGAAAGAGCAATATGGTGCCGAGAAAGGCGAGCGTGAGTGCCGCGCGCTCGAACCAGAGTTCGGGGATGGCGTGCAGCAATCTGCGACCCAGCAGGGCGCCGGCGATCGTGGCGGGGGCGAGTGCGAGGTCAAACGCCAGGCTCTTCCAACTGAACAGCCCGTGGTAGGAATACACCGGAATCTTGGTCGCATTCACGCAAAAGAAAAACCAGGCCCCGGTGGCCACGAACTCTTCGCGGGGCAGACGACGGCTGAGCAGGTAGACGTTCATCACCGGACCGGCGGCATTGGCCACCATCGTCGCAAAACCGGCCGCTCCGCCGTAGACTCCGGCATGCCACCAAGCCTCCGCGGCCGGCAGGGCCTGCCGTTTGCGCAGCCAGAACAGGACCAGCATGCCCATCAGGATCGCGCCCACCAGATTGCGCAGCAGCGCCTCCGGATAGCCCAGGGCATAGGCGCCGGCACCGAGGCCGAGAGCCACCCAGGGCAGTAACGCGAAGAGCCGATTGGCGGCTGCGTGGCGGCGGTAGTAGACAATGGCGAAGAGGTCGGCGGTGAGGAGAATGGGCAGCAGCCATCCGGCGGAAAGGCGAGCGTCGCCCACGGCGATGACGAAAAGGGGGACCGCCATGATGCCGAGGCCGGGCATCCCGGTTTTCGCAAGACCAATGTTGAAGGCGCAGAAAAGGCCGATCGCCCACTTCCACCAGACAAGTTCAGGCAAGCTTCAACTGTGGCACACTTAGCTGGCGGTCTTGCTGGCGCGGTCCAGACTGCGTTGCACGAGGCGGCGGGGATCGAGCATGTGCAGGGGCTTAAACTGCCGCTGCGACCAGAGGCTATCCTCGGCAAATTCGACGCCCAGGAAGTAGCCTACGGGCTCAATATACTTGCAATACCGCACTTCGCCCGTGAACTGGCCGCGGCTGTGCTTGATTTCGACCCGGGTGCCCAGCGGCAGCTCTTCCTCGGTCTGCAAGCAGACTCCGTTGGTGGAGATGTCCTCCAGATTGGCCATGGTCTGTCGATCAGTGCCTGTCGCGTCCTGGTAGATCACCTCTACCAGATCGGCACAAAGCATTCGGGGTTTGGTGCGCCTATCCTGCATACGCTCCTTATATCGACCTCAACGGGTCTTGGGATTACCCGATAATTTCGTTAAATGTCCCCTATGGAGGGTGGTACTTCGAGTCTAGCCCTTATTTGGGGCCGTTGGGTGGGTTGACGAAACGAACCCGGGAGTTGTTGATTCTATTGGGCCGGGTCCGCGGGGAACCTAGGGAGCCCGATGGGGGTCCGGGTAACCCCAACCTGACGGTCGGGGCTCAATCATAGGATAGCAGAGGGTTTCAATGGATTTGGCGTAGGTTGTTGATTCGAAGTGGTTAATTGGCGGTGACGGTTAGGCGAAACTTCACGGTTGTGTCGCCGGCGGTTCGGTCCTGATTCGAGCAAGGCCCTCGCGTAGACCAGGTTAATCACCTTCGAAGCCCGTACTCGCAACGACACCAGGCCGTCACTGGCATACAGAATCGAGGGTCGCTCTGGATCACGATAGGTGCCCGCGGACGGTACAGTGTTGGATCTGACGATTTCCGTGATCGTGCTCCCGGCGGGCCATCAGAAGGCGTATACCTTGGCCAGGAATACACTGGAGGAAGTGCCGCGTCACCTCGTCGATTGACCTTGGCCCATCCCAACGAGGTTCTATGCGTTTCCTCTATCTCTGTACCGCTTTGGCCGCCCTAGCCCAAGAAGCACCCAAGTCCCCCTTTGTTCCCGCGGACTTCGCCGTCCCCATGGCCCACAAAACCGCCGGCTATCAACTGGTGCCGCTTGGCCCGGCCCTGGCCAAGCACGATTACGACGCCTATATGAGCTCCATCGACCATCTGCGCACCACCTTCGGCAGCGGCAAGTGGCCCCACGCCGGCATCACTATGGACGAAGCAATAAAGGATGTCGAGGGCGAGCAGGCCCGCTTCCAGGCCCGCAAGAGCTTCACCTACGCGGTGCTCTCGCTCGACGGCAAGAAGGAGTTGGGCTGCCTCTATATTCGCCCCAGCCGAAAGCCTGAGTTCGACGCCAAGGTGGTCATGTGGGTGACCAAAGCGGAGTTAGACCAAGGCTTGCAGCCTAAGTTACTCGCCGACACCAAGGCTTGGCTCGCAAAGGCCTGGCCGTTCAAGAAGCCGGAATTTTAAGCGGCTCGTCGGAGGCGCAAGCTATTCAACACGACACTGAAGGAACTCAGCGCCATCGCCGCGCTGGCGGCGATCGGGTTCATCAGACCGAGTGCGGCCGCAGGGATGGCGATGGCGTTGTAGACCATGGCCCAGAAGAGATTCTGCTTCATCACTCGCACGGCGGTGCGGCCCAGACGAATCGCGCGCTCGACACGTTCGAGATGGCCGCTGAGCAGCGTGACGTGGCCGGCTTCGCGAGCAATGTCGGTGCCGGTGCCCATGGCGATGCCGGCGTCGGCTTGGGCCAAGGCCGGGGCATCGTTGATGCCGTCGCCGACCATGGCGACCACTTCGCCGGCCGCCTGCCAGGCACGAATGCGAGCCAGCTTGTCGGCGGGCAGCAGGCCCCCGGCGAAGTCCGCAATGCCAACGCTTTGTGCCACCTCGCCGACCGCGCTCGACCGGTCTCCGCTCAACAGCGACGGCACTAGGCCCAGCGCTTTGAGTGCCGCGACCGCAGCGGCGGCCTCCGGGCGCACTTCGTCCGTAAAGTCGATGGTGCCGAGCATTCGGCCATCGACGGACACTTGCACGCGCGCCTGCCGATGGCTGCCGACCAGGACCAGGTGGCCATCGACGAGTCCGCTGACGCCTTCGCCCGGTACGGCCTTGAATTCCTCGGCCGTGCCTAGCGGCAGGCCACGCTTCTTAGCTTCTTCGAGCACGCCTTTGGCTAGCGGATGTTCGGAGTAACGCTCGACCGCGGCGGCCCAGCGGAGAATTTCGTTGTCGTCCGGCGACACGCTCTTCACCACCGGCCGGCCCAGGGTGAGCGTGCCGGTCTTATCGAAGGCGATGCGGCCCACGCGCGCTAAGCGCTCCAGCGCATCGCCGCCGCGAATCAGGATCCCCAGTGCGGCGCCGCGTCCGGTGGCGACCATCACCGCCGCCGGTACGGCGAGCCCCATCGCGCAGGGGCAGGAGATGATCAGCACGGCGATCGCGCGCGTCAGCGCCGTGGCCATTGTTTCGCCCATCGATAGCCAACCCGCGAACGTGGCCAGCGCGATCAGTACCACGGCGGGGACAAACACCGCGCTCACCCGGTCGGCCAGTTGCTCGAGCGGGGCGCGCGACGTCTGCGCCTCACGGAGCAGTCTTAGCACGTGCTCGAGCGTCGTATCGGCGCCCACGCGGGTGGCCTTCAGTCGCAGCGCGCCCAGCGAGTTGATGGTGCCCGCGCTCACCGCATCGCCCGCATTCTTATCGACCGGCATCGGCTCGCCCGTCAGCATCGATTCGTCGATCGCGCTTGAGCCACTCAGCACCAGGCCATCCACCGGCACGCGCTCGCCCGGCTTGACGACGACGATCTCGCCCAAACGCACCTGGGCCGCGGGCACCTGCTGCTCCACAAACATCCGCACGACGGTGGCCATCGGCGGCTGCAGGTTGGCTAACTGCCGCAAGGCTTGTGACGTCTGCCGCGTCGCCCGAGCTTCGAGCGTCCGGCCGACCAGGATGAGGGCGATGATCGTGATGGCGGCTTCGAAGTAGAGGTCATGCCCGCCGCGGAAGGTTTGCACGACCGAGTAGAGGAACGCCGCCCCGGTGCCCAGCGCTACCAGCACGTCCATATTGGTGCCGCCGTGTCGCACGGCGGACCAGGCCCGCGTATAGAATCGCCGCCCCGGCCAGCCGACCACATACGCTGCGGCCGCCATCCACACCCAATGCCAGCGCGTGTCATGCATGGTGGCCATGCCCACCGTCATCGCCATCGCCGCGATCGCCGAAGTGACGATCGCCCGCTGCTTCAGCTCCTGATACTCGCGCTCCCGCCGGACTTCGAGCGCCTCCTGCGCCTCCGCTGCGGTACTGCCGGCGACGGGAAGCGCCGCGCCGTAGCCGGTGCTTTTCACTTGGTCAATCAGCGCGGCAGGCGAGGTCCGCGCCGCGTCGTAGTCGATGACGGCTTGGTGCTGCAGCAGGTTGACGCGCGCTTCGCTCACGCCCGTGGTTTGGGTGAGAGCCCGCTCCACCGTCGATTGGCAGCCCGCGCAAGTCATCCCGGTGATTTCGAGTGTCGCCTTGGCCATCTGCTTTCATTGTGGACTCTTCGGGACTTCTCAGTCGCAATTGCGATCATTTAAATAAGTAACGATGGTGCCAACCCCCGAACATCGCGCGATGCTCAAAGACTACGTCGAGACTTGGCGGCGCGTCAGGCCGGCGCTCGAATTCGGCGGCAGGAAGCGGAAGCCACTGAAGTCCAACTGGCCGTGCAGCAGTTGTTTGGCGACGGTTCCCTGGTGCAACGGTGGCCTCGGCTCGACACCTCGGGGCTGGTGGAGCAACAAGCTTGGTTCGCCAAGCTACGCAAATGACCCCGCTTCTGGCTGCGCGCCGAGCCTTGACGTTCCAAGAGCGGAGAGCAGTCCAGCATCTTGACAACTTCTTGAGAATTGCCCTTTCGCCCTGAGAAATTCCTGCGCACACCCTTCCCCATAAGTAACAATTCCGGAGCACTACTTGACGGCCATCCGAAGCTCCTGTAAGCTCCTAACCGACCCGCTATTCTAACTGGGTCTAAGTCGGAGATTAGGATATGCAAGTACAACCAAAAACAGTCTGGATTGCCCGCCTGGGTGTGATCGCCATGACTCTCTTGCTGGGGGTGACTTACGTCATCGTCCAGCAGGAACCCGTCATCGCGCAGAACTCGGTGGCGCGCTTCGCCGGCCCCACCTCTTCCCAACCGATCGCCCTCGATGCTACCGGCAGCATCATGGTCGTGGTCAACCCCGATACGAATTCGTTCTCGCTCTTTGAAGTGGGCGCGGACAGGAACAGAAAGATCATCGAACAATCCACCTCCGAGGAGCCAAATGGCATTGCCGTTTCACCCGACGGCAACCGCATTTATGTGGCGAACACCGTGGCGGGTACGGTGTCGATCTTCGCGGTGCAGCGGCAGCGGACGCTGTGGCTGAAGCGCGTGGGTGACATTCTGGTGGGCACGGAGCCCTATGGTCTGGCGCTGACGCCCAATGGCCGGAAGCTTTACGTATCGAATGCACGCTCGAACAGCGTCTCGGTGATCGACACGGCAACCAACCGGGTGATCAAGACCGTCACCGACGTGGGTTTTGAACCCCGCGGCATCGCCATTACGAACGACAACGACGAGAACGACGACGACGAAACCGTCTACGTCACGCAGTTCCTCGCCCTACCCAATGGCGCCAAGCTCGATGGCGAAGACGACTCGAAGAGTGGCCGCGTTACCGTGCTGCGCACATCCGACGACACGGTGGTGACCGCCGTGGAACTGAGGCCGATGCGGGACACCGGCTTTAAGGCCCCCGGCGACGCGATCGCCCGGATCGCCCCCCCGGCCACGATCACCGAAGAGGACCTCAAATTCACCACCGGTGCCTATCCGAACCAGTTGAACAATATTGCCGTGAAGGGCGACTTTGCTTATGTGCCCAGCACCGGTGCGTCGCCCAATGGCCCCGTACGATTTGACGTGAACACGCAAGCGCTGCTGAGTATTGTGGATCGCAAGACCAATCGAGATACGGGCGCTACTGTGAACCTGCATCTGGCGGTGAAGAACCAACGGAATACTACCCGGCTCTTCCTCACCCAACCCTGGGCAATGGCCTTCAAGAATCGCACCAACGAAGGCTACGTGTTATCCGCCGCAAGCAACGTAATTGCCAAGGTAACTATCGATCCCACGAGCGGCGTGCCCACCGTCGCCAGCGACCTTACTGACCCCACCCGTGTCCTCCAGATCCCCGCCGGCCGCAATCCGCGCGGCATCGTCATCAACGCCGCTGACACTCGCGCCTACGTCATGAACTACATTTCGCGCGACGTCACCGTCGTCGACCTGACCAAGGACACCGTGCTGGCCACTTTGCGCTCCACCGCGCTGCCCGAGTTCGGCACCTTTGAGGACGTGATCCACGTCGGCAAGGAACTCTACAACACGTCGGTTGGCGAGTTCGACCCTCGCCAGCCTTTTGAACCGGCGATTCGCGGACGCATGTCCAACAATGGCTGGGGCTCCTGCGCCTCCTGCCATCCGAACGGCCTGAGCGACAATGTGGTGTGGATCTTTGGCGCGGGCCCGCGCCGCACGATCTCGCAGCACCAGGACTTCGACCCCACCGACGTCAGCCAGATGCGCGCCCTGAACTGGAGCGGCATCTTCGACGAGCAAGAGGACTTCGAAGCCAACATTCGGGGCGCTTCCGGCGGCCGGGGCATCATCGTCGGCGCCGACAACACCACCCCCGATCCGACGGTGGCGGCCTTTACGCCCGCCAATGGCGACCGGCGGCAGTTGCGAGTCCGCGGCGTCGGTGGCTGGGACGCCATCAAGGTATTCATCCAATTCGGCATCCGCGCGCCGCTTTCGCCGGTCAAAAAAGACGAGCCCGATGTGCTCGACGGCGAAGAGTCTTTCAAAACGGCTAAGTGCCAAAGCTGCCACGGCGGCCCCAACTGGACCGTCAGCCGGATCAAATTCACTCCCGCCCCCGCCGCCAACCTGATCGCCAATGGCCAAGTGGTCGGCGAACTGACGCAGGTGGGCACGTTCGATGCCTCGGTGAAGACCGAGGTCCGGCAGAACGCCGCCGCGCCTTTGGGCGCGCAAGGCTACGTGCCGCCATCGCTCATGTCCTTGCATGCCTTCCCGCAGACGTTCTACCACAACGGCGCGGTGAATTCGCTCGAAGAGGTGATGGCGAATGTGGCCCATCGTGCGGCCGGCACCAAGGGCGTCGACACGCTCACCGATGCCGAACAGCGGCGCAAGCTGATTCGCTTCCTGCTCTCCATCGACGGCAACTCGCAGCCGATCGCCCCGTAGGCTCGCTTTCCGTTGGGCGTCGCTCTTCGGGGCGGCGCCCTTTTCTTTGTTGATTAGACTAAAAGGCATGCGTGTCTTGCCGATTTCGATGACGGGGCTGGTGGCGGTGATCTGCTTCTGGGCGCCGCCGATTGGCTTGGCTCCGAATGGAGACTTCGAAAAGGTCTCGCGTTATTACAACCTGGTGGAGACGGCCGAAGACCAGTTCAAGTTTGCGACGCTGCCTTATCCGATTGATCCTTCGAAGCGTTGGAAGAGCGGCTTTGTCACGTCTGAACATGTTCCCGCTTGGATCGCGGTCCGGCTGCAGCGCTGGAGCGGGGCGCGTGACTTCGATATGCGCTGGGTAGGCTTGGTACACGCGGCGTTCTTTCTGCTGGCGATTCGCCGTCGCCGCCCCGATGCTCGATTGGCGGCTGAGCTTGGCGGTGCTGCTGATCCTGGGCGATGTGGCGCACTTGGCTTACTTCAACACTTTCTATATGGATGCCGCGGGATTGGTGTTTCTTTTGCTCGCCATCGCGGGAGAATTGCGGCGTTGGCCGTGGCTGGTGGCGATCGCCGCGGTGCTGTTTGTATTGGCCAAGCCGCAGCACGCGGTATTGGGCTTGCCGGCCGTAGCTTACTTCCTCACCCAGCGGCGTTGGGTAACGTCTCTGCTGGTACTCGGTGCGTTGAGTTACTCGATTCGCAGCACTCCGGTGGACTATGCCCCGCCAGCGGTGTTTAACATGATCTTCTACCGGATTCTGCCCGAATCGAGCCAGCCATTTCAAGACCTACGGGAGTTGGGTTTGGATGACTCGTTTCTGCAGTACCGCGGCAAATACTCTTTTATCGACGGCGTGCCTATTCTTGAGCCGGAATTCAACCGTATGTTTCGTAGCCGGACTTCGCATGGTAAGTTAGCAATGTTCTTTCTGCGGCACCCCGCGGTAACTTGGCGGATCGTGGCGCAGCATATGGACGAAGCCGGGCTAATCAGGCCGGAAATGGGCAACTACGACCGCGCCGCCGGCAAGCCGCCGTCCGCCATGAGTTACAGCTTTTCCCTTTGGAGTTCCCTGAAGCGCATGTTATTCGATGGGCGCGGACCCCTTTTGATCGCGGCCGAAGCTCTGGTCGCATGGTTCGCACGACGCCAATGGGCTTTGGTGTTGATGATGTGGTTGGCGGCCGGCATCGGCTGCCTTGCCGATTGCCTGGAAGTGACCCGCCACCTCTATTTCTTCCACTTACTCTTTGACTTGCTCGTACTTAGCGTCGTCGCTAACTCCATTTGGCCAAATAGCGTTTCGCGGCCTGGATCCCCTCGAACTCTGTAAGGCGCGTGCCTTCGTACTCAATGCCGACGTAGCCTTGATAGCCGGCCGCGTCGACGATGCCCATCATTTTGTCCATGTCGATGGTGGTTTCACGATTGGTGGCATCGAAATCGAAACACTTGAAGCTGACGCCTTTGGCATGGGGCATCAACTTCTTGACGGCGTCGTACTTGTCGGCTTCTTTGGGAAAATTGCCAAAGTCCGGTAGCGTGCCGAAGTTGGGCAGGTTTACCTTCTGCATCAGGCTGAGGACCACCTCGGGTTGCGAAGACACGCCGCCGTGGTTTTCGATGATTACGTTGATGCCGGCCTTCTTTGCGTATCCACAGAGATCGGTGAAGCTTTCGGCGCAACGATCGACGAAGCGGGCAATCTCGGCGGCGCCTTCGGGTTGCTTGGGTCCAGGGTACATGTTGGTGCGGATGGAGTGGCCACCCAACTCCGCCGTAATATCGACCCACTTGTAATGGTTAGCCGAGGCAGCCATGCGTTGGGCCTTATCGGGATGGCCCATGAAGCCTTCGCCGTCGCACATGATAAGCACGCAGCGAGTGTTGGTAGAAGTTTGCGCGGCCTTGAGGCGCCGGACATAGTCGGCGATGGGGGCTTGCCAGAGTTGGTTGACGTACTCGAGACCCTCAATGCCGAACTGTTCGCGGGCAATGCGGGGAAAGTCGAGATTGGTGATCAAGCGCGACTGGATCGCCTTGTGCAAGGACCATTCGGCGAGAGAAATCTTGAACTTCTTCGATTGGGCTTGAGCGGACAAGAAAGATAAGCCGGGAAGCGTGAGTAAAGAGCGGCGTTGCATGAAGATAGTGTAACCGTTGCAAAGTTGGTCCTGGCGCAATCTTCCTCCACCGGCACGATTGAAGGCGATGTGCTGGATGCCGGCGGGGCGGCTGTACGGAATGCCACCGTCAAGCTATCGTTTTGACCAGTTGGGTTCCGGCAATTCCACCATCTCCATTCGCCGAATATTCCAGGCCTTTCGCACCGAGACGCCGCTGTTTCCGCCAATCGCCATTCGTGAGTTGGTGGCAAACGCCTTGATCCATCAGGATATGACCATTACTGGCGCGGGTCCGCTGATCGAACTCTTCCGGGACCGCCTGGAAATCACCAATCCTGGTAAGCCGCTGATCAGTCCGGATCGATTTCTGGACACCGCGCCCCGCTCGCGCAATGAAGTGTTGGCGTCGCTGATGAGGCGCATGCGGATTTGTGAGGAGCAAGGCACGGGCATCGATAAAGTAATCGCCGCCGTGGAACTGTTTCAGCTTCCAGCCCCGGATTTCCGCGTAGAAGACTACGCGCTACGCACGATTCTCTATGCGCCACGCCGCTTCGCGGACATGAGTGCCGACGAACGCGTGCGCGCCTGCTATCAGCATGCGGCGCTAAAGTTCCTGAACGGCGAGCGCATGAAAAACAGCACGCTGCGGGAGCGTTTTGGGATTGAAGCACGGGATGCCGCGCAGGTTTCGCAGGTGATTCGATTGGCGCAGAAACGCGAATTGATTCGTCCCGCCGACCCGGAGCGTCCACAATCGGCTTATCTGCCGTTTTGGGCCTAAGCCACTTTTTGATCGGGTTTTGATTCCAGGCCCATTTCGGCGGCCACCAAAGGCACAGAACAGTGAAAACAAGTCACTTTTCACCCATTTCACTTTTTGATCGGGTTTTGATTGTTCCCCCTCTTCCCGTCACGCTCAGATCAAGCGAGAATAGGGCTCATGCTGCAACTGGGATTTGTAACTGCCATTCTGCCGGACCGGACGCTCGAAGAAGTGATCGGCTTCGCGGCTCGTGAACGCTTTGATTGTGTGGAGGTGATGTGCTGGCCGCCCGGCAAGGCCGAGCGCCGTTACGCCGGCATCACGCATATTGACGTGGTGGGCTTCGCGAAAGGTGACGCCGCGCGCGTCAATGACCTCTGCGAGGAGGCCGGCGTCTCGATCAGCGGACTGGGTTACTACCCCAACCCGCTCACTGCCGACTTGGCCGAAGCCAAAGTCTACACCGAGCACCTCAAGAAAGTGATCAAAGCCTCGTCGTTATTGGGCCTGGGCGTGGTGAACACCTTCGTCGGGCGTGACCATACGAAGAGCATTGACGAGAACTGGCCGCGCTTCCTCAAGACCTGGCGGCCGCTCTTGAAGTTCGCCGCCGACCACAATATCAAGATCGGCATCGAGAATTGCCCGATGTCCTTCACCAAGGACGAATGGCCCGGCGGCAAGAACCTGGCCATCTCGCCCGCCGTCTGGCGACGTATGTACCAGGACCTGCCGGACGCCAACTTCGGCCTGAACTTTGACCCCTCACACTTCATCCTGCAGCACATGGACTATCTGGCCCCGCTGCGCGAGTTCAAGGATCGCCTCTTCCACATCCACGCCAAGGACGTCCGCCTCGACATCGCACGGCGCAACGACGTGGGCATTCTGGCGCACCCCAACCAATTCCATACGCCCAAGCTGCCCGGCATGGGCGACGTGGATTGGGGCCAGTTCTTCTCGGTGTTGACCGAAGTCTACTCCGGCCCGGTCTGCGTCGAAGTGGAGGACCGGGCCTTTGAAGGCTCGCTCGCCACGCGTGAGAATTCTCTCCGCCAAAGCCGCAACTACCTGCGCCAGTTCATCGCATGAGCACGCTAGCCAGAATCGGTGTGGCGATCGACGCGGACTTGCTGGAGCAGTTCGACGCTTACCTTGATCGGCGCAACTACACCAATCGCTCGGAGGGCTTTCGCGACCTGGTGCGCGACGCCCTCATCGGCGAAAAGACCGCCGATCCGGCGCAGCCTTCGGTCGGTACGCTGACCTTGGTTTATGACCATCACACGCGTTCGCTGAGCGAGAAGCTGACCCACATGCAGCACGATCATACCGACCTGGTGATCTCCACGCTACATGTGCACCTCGACCACCACAACTGCCTCGAAGTGCTGGTGCTGCGCGGCCCGGCGGGGCAAATCCGGCAATTGGCGGAAGGCATCATCGCCACCAAGGGCGTCCAGCACGGCCAACTGACGATGACGGCGGCCGGTTAGACAGTTTGGTATAGTGACCTCCAAAGGAAACTCTGCTTGCAGCCATTCACGTTTTTTGTCAGTTATCGGCGCCAAGACACGGCGCCAATTGCCTTGTTACTGAAGAGTGAGATCGAGAAGAGAATCCAGTTTGTTCGTGTATCCGTAGATGTGCACGAAATTCAAGCCGGCGACCGATTTCCCGATCGAATTCGCGACTTGATTGGCGAAGCCCATTCGACCATCGCGCTCATTGGTAAGCACTGGATGCCCCTTCGCGGGAATGAAGAAACCCGCGTCGGAGACGATTGGGTGGTACGCGAACTCGAGTATTCAAAGGCGTCTCCTTTGCAGCAGGCGCCACGGGATCGATACAGGCTGAAGCAAAGACTTGTCATCCCGGTCTTCGCGGATTGTGATCGCGGTTTCAATCAATTTCAAGTCCCAGAAAAAATTGGGTACATTCAGAGCTTGCATTCGGAGCAGATCAGCTATGCGGATTGGCCATCCGCGATCGGTCCACTGATCGATCGCATCGCGGTCAAACTCGAGTTAAAGAAAAGGCCGGATTCCGATAAATATCCCAAGCCTGATTTGGTCAAGGCGCGCACGCAACCGCTAGCCGATAAAGAATTAGCGGCAATTCTTGCCTACCAGGATTACGAAGGTTGGTACGTCGATAACTTCGGGAATACGGATGCACTTTACCTGGTGAAAACCTTCAAGTTTCCCCATTTCGATCAAGCGGCAGACTTCATGGCCATGGTTTCGGCACATTGCCGAGTTCTGGGCCACCACCCGGAATGGCGAAACGTCTTCAACCATGTAACCGTATCGCTCACGACTTGGGATGCCAGACGAAAAGTCACCATCTATGACTTGAACTTAGCACTCTACATGAACATGGCGGCCAAGGCCGTTATGCCAGCCAAACAAAGGCCCTATTCGGCCGGATAACCGGGCAACGCCATCAGTTCCCGCATCTGCGCCAAATGACGGAGGGTGTGCCCAGCCAGCATCTGCAGCCATTGGCCGCCGTGGAGGTCGCCGAAGGCCGGGTGGGGCATCACGTGCTCCATCAGCTTGGTATCGGCATCCTGCGCCCAGCCCAACGTATTGGTCCGAGCGGTGGCCAACTGCGCCAAGTATTCCTCAGGACTCTCGAACTTCGTGCCCGAAGGTAGGGTGCGCGCTGGGGCGGGGAACCTCTCACGGCGATCGACCAGCATGGCCGGCAGATGCTGCTTACCCACCGTCTTTTCAATGCCGTCGGCCGGCGCGGTGCGCAAGCGGAACATCACGCCTTGCTCGACGATCACCAGATGCTCGGCGATTTGGCATAGCGACCAGCTTTCTTCATCGGGCTTCCAGTGCCACTGGGCGGTCGTCACCGGGGCGAGCAATTGGCGGAGTTCGGTGTCGCTTTGCGACATCTGAGCCAGGGCGAGGTCAAGTTCGGCGGGGGTCATTTCCTGGGGAACCCCGAACTGGCGATCACTTCTTTCATCTGGGCCAAGTGGCGCTCAGTATGGGCGCCGATCATGAGGATCACCTGGTAGCCGTCCATCGGCATCGGCTGTTTCGTAAAGTGGCTGCGAAGGGTGTCGGGTGTCGCTTGCACGTAGGCGATTGTCGTCTTGCGGGCGGCGCGAAAGGCGGCCAGGGTTTCGGCGGTCGTCTTCCACTTGTTACTGGGCACAAACATCTCAGGGGCCTTGGCCTTCACGTCGCGGGAAGAGATGGCTTTGACGACGGCTTCATCTTTCCCTTTGGTGACTTCGGCCATCTCGGGTGCCGGCGGCGACTTCATCACCTGCATGGTCACCATGCCAAAGAGGCCGCTTTCGGTCAGGGCGAGGTGCTCCAGGCAGTCGGCGACGCTCCAGCGGTCCGGCTCGGCATGGTAGGCGAGCTGGGCAGGAGTGAGGCCATTGACGGTGTCCGTAACCTGCTTCTGCGTGGCATGGAGGTAGCTCATTGCCCGGTCCCGCTCGCCTTGGGTAAGGGGAGCGTCCTGAGCGAAGGCCAGCGAGAGGGCAACGAATGGCATTACGAGGCGCATGACCTTATTTGTAGCATGCAGGATTTGTAGCATGCAGGATTTGTAGCATGCCGGATTAGTAGCATGCCGGGCTAAACCAATGCCCGATTGTCGCCGATAGGAGCTTAAGAGCAGGAAGAGTAGGTTTGTGGCCACACCGTATATTCCAATTCGCGCCCAGGCCCCGCTAGAAGCCGGGGAGTTAGGCCTATCGTGTACGCCTGAAATCCTATTCACTGGCCCCACCGATTCGTCCACCATCTTGATTGTGGACGATGCGGAGATTAACCGGCGCATGATCCGGGCCATGCTGCAAGGCGGGCGAGCCCTACAATCGAAGCAATATAAGCTCCTTGAGTGCCGGCGGCCGTCCGAAGCGCTCGCCATCGTTAGCCAGGAAAAAGTGGACCTGGTGATCTGCGAATTCATCATGCCTGAAATGTCCGGGCCCGAATTCTGCCAGCGCTTCCGCGCGAATAAGAAAACTTACCTCACGCCGGTCCTGATGCTTACCAGCGTCCAGGGCA
>JBBQQS010000034.1:0-19084 GCA_038215525.1 Bryobacterales bacterium | reverse complement strand
CTCCTGAAGGATGTCCAGCCGGTGGACCTGATCAAGTCCGGCTTCATCCCCGAATTCATCGGCCGCCTGCCGGTGATCGCGGTGCTCGAGGACCTCTCCAAAGAAGCCTTGGTCCAGATCCTCACCAAGCCGAAGAACGCGCTGATCAAGCAGTATCAGAAGCTCTTTGAGTTCGAAAACGTGAAATTGCGCTTCACCGACGACGCCCTGGAGGCCGTGGCCGCGATGGCCATGGAACGCAAAGTGGGCGCGCGTGGTCTGCGCATGATCCTCGAAGAGATGATGCTCGACCTGATGTACTACGTGCCTTCGTATAAGAAGGTCCGTGAGTTTGTGGTGACGAAGGATATGGTCACCGCCCGCAAGATCAGCATGGCCCTGCTCGAAAAAGCTGGGTAGCTTCTCGCGATGGCTGAGAACCAGGACTTCGAGGATCCAGCTTTCGCGGGCTGACGCTGGGCGTCAACTAAACAGTTGACGAACTCATCCGGGAGCGCTACAGTCGAGATGTGATCGATAGCTTCCGGCACAAGGGCCTTGAAGAGCTTCATCGTACCGGGAAAACGCGCCGGATCGGAGCCGCCTTGATTAGGAAGTGCCTGCGCCTGCTGCAGTTGCTGGACGTGGCGACCCTGCCAGAGGATATGAACATTACTGGCTTTCGATTCCGCGGTTTGGAGGGCAAACCGCCTCGTTGGTCGGTGCGCGTAACGGCGAACTACCGAGTCACTTTCGGCTGGCGCGGCGAGGATGCCATCGAGTTGGATTTCGAAGATTATCACTAAGCGGGGGGAGCCCATGAAGCAAACGAACCGACTACCGGCGATACATCCAGGCGAAATCATCAGGGAAGACATCCTGCCCGAAACCGGACTTTCCGTCGCGGCCGCGGCACGGGCGCTTGGGGTATCGCGCCAAATGCTTCATGAAATCCTGGCGGAACGACGGCCGCTGTCGGCGGTGATGTGCCTGAAAGTGGCCAAGCTGTTCGGCAGTACGGCGACGATGTGGATGCGACTGCAAGCCGCATACGACTTGAAGAAAGCCGAACAGAATCAGACCGTGATGCAGGGCGTGGCGCGGATCGTGCCGGTGAAGCCCATCGACCCGACGCTCACGCCCTGACCGATTATTTTTTCGGGAATACGAACGCCGTCACCGCGCCCTCCGCCGCCGAGGAGACGTCGCGAATATACTTCGCAACCCCAAAAAAACTGCTATGTAGCCCGCTCCGGCGGCGCCAAACGAACCCAGGGCAGGCGATCACTACTAATCAGCGTAATAGAATCAACAGCATACAGGAAATCTCTTACATCGCCCTGCTATCCTAAGTCCAGAGAGACCAACGATGAACCTACCGCGAACCGCCTAACAGGCCCCGCTGACAAGCGGGGGGGTCAAAACCCCGGTACCACAACCCGGGAGTATCAATAGAATCAACAACTCCCGGGTTCGTTTCGTAACCCTACTTCTTCTTCGACGCCTCCGCCTTCGGGAACACAAACGCCGTCACGGCCCCCTCTGAAGCCGAGGAGACGTCGCGAATGTACTTCGCAAAGACGCCGACCCGGTACTTGGGCTCCGGCTTTACCCACTTCTTGAAGCGAGCCTTGACTTCCTTCTCGCTCACCTCGAGGGTGATGGTGCGCTTCTCGAGGTCGATCGAGATCATGTCGCCCTCTTCCACGATGGCAATGCGGCCGCCGTCGACCGCTTCAGGCGCCATGTGGCCGATGCTAAAGCCGCGGGTGGCGCCGCTGAAGCGGCCGTCGGTCATCAGCGCGACCGTCTCTCCCATGCCCGACCCGGCGATCGCGCCCGTGACGCCCAGCATCTCGCGCATGCCCGGACCGCCCTTCGGCCCTTCGTACCGGATCACCACCACGTCGCCGGCCTTGATCTTGCCCTTCAGCACCGCCTTCATGGCCGGCTCTTCGCTGTTGAACACACGCGCCGGGCCGCGGTGGAACTTCTTCTCGATGCCGGTGACCTTCAGCACCGAGCCTTCGGGGCACATGTTGCCCTTCAGGATCATCAGGCCGCCGGACTTCTTGAGCGGCGCCTCCAGCGGCTTGATCACGTCTTGTCCCTTGGTCTCCTTGGCCTTCGAAGCTTCCTCGCCGATCGTCTTGCCGGTGATCGTCTTGCACTTGGGGTGGACGTAGCCACCGTCGACGAGCCGCTTGGCGAGCACCGGAATGCCGCCGGCCTCGTGCATATCGGCCGCCGTGTATTTGCCGGCGGGCTTCAGGTCAAGGAACAGGGGCGTCTTGGCGCTGATGCGCTGGAAGTCGTCAATGTCGAGCTTCACGCCCGCTTCCCTGGCCATGGCAAGTAAGTGCAGCACGGTGTTAGTGGAGCCACCGCCGGCCGCCACCGACGCGATCGCGTTCTCGAAGGCTTGGCGGGTGCAGATGGCGCGCGGGCGCAGGTTCTGTTTGACGGCTTCGACGATCAGCTTGCCGCACTCAAAGGCAGCCTGGGCCTTCAATTCGTGGGGCTGCGGAATGGAGTTTACGCCAAAGGGCGACAGGCCAATCAGCTCCAGCAACGTGGCCATGGTGTTGGCCGTAAATTGGCCGCCACAGGCACCGGCGCCCGGACAAGCCGCGTTCTCGATCGCGAGTAACTCCGCATCGTCAATCTTGCCGGAGGCGTGCGCACCCACGGCTTCGAAGACGTCCTGGATGGTGATGAACTTGTCTTTGTATTTGCCCGGCATGATGGAGCCACCGTAGAAGACGAGGCCCGGAATGTTGAGGCGCAAGAGGGCCATGGCGGCTGCGGGGTTGGTCTTATCGCAAGCCGTCATGGCGATCACGCCGTCGAACATATAGCCGCGCGCGGTGAGCTCAATCGAGTCGGCAATCACGTCGCGGCTCACCAGCGAGGCCTTCATGCCTTCGGTGCCCATGGTGATGCCGTCGGAGATGGCGATGGTGTTAAACTCCATCGGCGTGCCCCCGGCGGCGCGGATGCCTTCCTTCACCGGCCCGGCGAGTTCGCGCAGGCGGATGTTGCAGGGCATGGTCTCGATCCAGGTGTTGGCGATGCCGATGATCGGTTTCTTCAAGTCCTCGTCGGTGAAACCAACGGCTTTGAGCATGGAGCGGGCGGGAGCGCGGTCCGGCCCTTGGGTGATCGTGTATGACTGAAGTTTCATAAGGCGATTTAATTTTACTAGAATCGAGCCCATGACAGTCACTCGCCGAAATCTTTTTGCCGCGCCCCTGCTGTGGCAGTCCGAAGGCGGCATCACCCGCACGTTGCATCGCGCTTCGCCAGGGCCGGGCGTGGCGGTGTGGAGCTTTGCTTACTACACCGAAGCGAAGGGCACGCGCCTGCGTTCGGTGGAGCAGCGGCTCTCGCGGTCGGACACCATTGACGTCGCCTACACAAGCGATTCAGCCGACAACGGCCGCACGTGGGGTGAACCGGTGAAGGTGATCACCGGCGAACGCCGCGGCGGCGGCATGTGGCGCAAGCACCTGCGCGCCGGTGTGGTTCATCAGGGTAAGTTACTCGAATTTTGGAACGAAGGCCTATTACCCACCGACGATCCGCTGGAAGGGCTACGCCGTTGGAGTATCTTCTCGCAAAATGGGCCGTTAATTGGGGAAGGCTTCACCGCCGATCATCCTTGGCCCGGAGTGTATCAGGGTAAGAACGCGGCCGTGCTGGGCGATCAGGCTTGCACCCCCGTAGTCGACGGCAAGCGGGTCTTACTGCCGGTGGAAGTAACGCTCTTTGATGAGCAAGGCAAGCTCTACAATCCCGGCGGCGGCTACACTTACTCGGACGCCGCCATTGCCATTGGAACGCTAAGCGATGGCCGCTACCGCTGGCACATGACGAAGCCTTTGAAGGGCGATCCCGCGCGATCCACCCGCGGACTCGTCGAGCCAACCATCATCAAGCTCGCCGGCAAGCGCTGGCTGATGGTACTGCGCGGCTCGAACGATCGGAAGCCCGCGTTGCCGAGTTATCGCTGGTATAGCTTATCCGAAGACGATGGCGAAACCTGGAGCGAGGCTAAGCCCTGGACTTACTCCACCGGCGAGCCGTTCTTTAGTCCGAGTGCGTGCTCGCAGTTACTCAAGCATTCTTCGGGCCGCATTTACTGGCTCGGAAATATTACGAAGGAGAACCCGCGCGGCAACCGCCCACGCTACCCGTTCTGGATCGGCGAAGTGGACCGCGCTACCGGGCTGCTGCAGCAAGAGTCCCTCCGCAAAGCGGACGATCGCCAGCCGGGCGAGGACGAGGTGCTGATGCTCTCGAACTTCTACGCCCGCGAGGACCGCGTAACCAAGGAGATCGTGCTCCACATGTCGCGGCTGTTCCCGCTGGCCTCCGGCTGGAAGGGCGACGCCTTCGACTACCGCATCCGGGTATGAGTTCGCTATCCTAGTGGATTAAGGCCCCGATGCCCTCGAACGTAGTTGCCATCTATCCCGGTTCGTTTGACCCCATCACGAATGGCCATCGCGACATCATTGAGCGCGGGCACAAGCTGGTGGGCAAGTTGATTGTGGCGGTGCTCGACAATGAGTCGAAGGTGCCGCTCTTTAGTGTCGAAGAGCGCGTGGAAATGTTGCGCGAAGTGGTGCGGCCTTACACCAACGTGGAGGTCACCAGCTTTCACGGCTTGCTGGTGCACTTTGCTACCCAGCAATCGGCGACGGTGATCTTCCGGGGCATCCGGGCGATTTCCGATTATGAGCATGAGTTGCAGATGGCCCTGATGAACCGGCGCTTGCAGCCGCGTATCGAAACCGTCTTTCTGATGGCGGGCGAACAGTATTCGTTTATCAGTTCCCGGCTGATAAAAGAGGTGATCAAGTTGGACGGGAATATCAGCGGGCTGGTGCCGCCTTTGGTGGAAGACCGGTTACGCAAGAAGGTTAAAGGAGATGTCTAGCGTGGAAGCCCAATCGTTCCTTTCGGAACGCAATGCGTTGATTAGCGTTTCGTCGACCATGAAAGTGGCCGCCGAAGCCGACCGGCTGCGCCGGGAAGGGGCCGATGTCGTCGACTTTAGCGTCGGCGAACCGGACTTCCCTACCCCGGATAACGTCAAACAAGCCGCCATCGACGCCATCCACGGTAACTTCACCAAGTACACACCGGCGGCGGGCATCGTCGAGTTGAAGCAAGCCATCGTCGATCGCCATCGCGAAGACTACGGCACCAACTATGCCGCCAACGAATGTGTCGCCACCGTGGGCGGCAAGCACGGCATCTTCAACCTGACGCAGACCGTCCTGAACCACGGCGACGAGGCCATCATCCCGATTCCCTATTGGGTGACCTTTAAGGACGTCGTCAACTACGCGGGCGCCAAGTGCGTCTTCGCCCAAACCAGCGAGGACGAGGGCTTCGTGCTCACCGCGGCGATCCTCGAGCGCTACATCACGCCCAAGACGAAGCTGGTGGTCGTCAATTCGCCGAATAACCCGTCGGGCTCGGTGATGGCGCGCGAAGAGTTCGAGAAGATCTACTGGCTCGCCAAGAAGCATAACTTCCTGCTGATGACCGACGAGTGCTACTGCCGCTTCCTGTATGAGGACGAGCCGTTCTCGATCGCCTCGATGCCGGACGCCAAGGAACACGTGGTCGTCTGCGGGTCCTTATCGAAGACCTACGCGATGACCGGTTGGCGCATCGGCTTTACGCTCTCCACCGTGGCACTCGCCACGGGCATGACCAAGCTCGCCAGCCACTCGACGTCGAACCCGACCTCGATCGCGCAGAAGGCGGCCGTCGAAGCCGTGCGCGGACCACAGGATTCGATTCTGACGATGATGGCCGAGTATCGCCGGCGCCGGCAGTTCGTCGTCGAGCGCTTGCGCCAGATGCCGGGCGTCAAGACCCAGATGCCACGTGGCGCCTTCTACGCCTATCCGAACTTGGGCGACGTGCTCAAGTCACCGGGAGTCGAAACTCCGTTTGCCTTCGCCGAGACGCTACTCAAAGAAGAGCATGTAGCCACCGTGCCCGGCGAAGCCTTCGGGACAGACAAGCACATTCGCATCTCGTACGCGACCAGCATGGAGCAGATCGCCAAGGGGCTCGACCGCTTGGAGCGCTTCATCCGCGCCCGGGTGTAGCGCATGAGGCCGATTCAACTCAAGCAAACGTTTCACGACAAGGTGTGGGGCAGCCCGGCGCTCTCGCCCTGGTTCCCGGAGTATGAAGGCGGAAGTGTGGGCGAGGTGTGGCTGACGCATCAGCCGGACCTGCCGCTGCTGTTTAAGTTCCTCTTCACCACCGAACGCTTGTCGGTGCAAGTGCACCCGGACGACCACTTCGCCGGACAACACGAGGACTCGCGTGGCAAGACCGAGATGTGGCGGATTCTGCGGGCCGATCCGGGCGCCGAAATTGCGCTAGGATTCAAGGAAACCATCACCCTCCAGCACGCGGTCGCGGCCGCCCAAAGCGGCGAGATTGTCCACCTGCTGCGGTGGATTCCCGTGGCCCCGGGCCAAACCTACTTTGTCCCGGCGGGCACGGTGCATGCGATCGGCGCCGGCGTCGCGCTTTGCGAGATTCAGCAGCAATCGGACGTCACCTACCGGCTGTTCGACTATGGCCGTCCGCGCGAATTGCACCTCGAAAAGGGCTTCCATGTCTCTGACCTGGGCCCGTTTGACGGCCGGCGCGGCAAGGTGCGCTGCCCGTACTTTGCCACCGAGGAACTCGCCTTTCACGGCGAGTTGAGCCTGCGGACGGGCGCCGAACTTACCGCCCTGTTGATCCTCGAAGGCGAAGGCCGAATTGGCGGCGAGCCGTTCCGGATGGGCCAGGGCTGGCTGCTCCCACGGAACGACGAGGTGCGGCTCGAAACGAGCGCACCGGTGCGGTTGATGCAAGTGATCGAGCCCTAAATACAACCTAAATACGAAAGGCCCCCGGTTGGGGCCTTTCGTATGAATCCGAACCGCGATTAGCGGACCGAGAGCACGACCCCAGGCTGGCTCTGGCCCGAGCCGACGAAGACTTCAAGCGAAGTCCCCACGCCCGTGGGCGTGTCGGCCGCGAGCCGGAAGTTCACCTGCATCAAGCCCGACACCAGGGAGGGGGCCGAACCCGCGTAGAAGATACTCGCGGCGGGTACTTCGATGCCACCGACACGCACCCGCACCGCGCCTACGGGCCGCTTGAGGTTCGTGCCGATCACTTCGCCGTCAACGCCGCCCGGGCTGGTGGCGCCTTCGCCGGTGACATAGATCACGACGATGGAGCCGGCCGCGGCGGGGTTGGCGGGTCCGTTGAAGGTGCCGTTTTCATTGAACATGGCCGCCTGGCGGCCGTCGCTGGTGAAGATACCGGGGTTGGTATCGACGAGGCGGGGTTCAATCGTGTTCGAGACGATGTTGTTGTACTCCACCGTCATGCGCGCCGAAGCACGGCCGGCCATTGAGTAGGGCACCACGGCGTTGATCTGCGTGGCGCTGGCATAAAGGATCGGCGAGGGCACGCCGTCAAAGAGCACGCGCACGCCGACCACCGAAGTGGTGAAGCGTCCGCCCACCACTTGGCCGTTCACCGCAGTGGTCGGGCCCAGGTTAGTGCCCACCAAGGTGATGATCATACCCGGAGCCAGCGCGCCCGGCGCGAATGTAGCGGAGTTGGCGAAACCGGTGATGTTCGGAATCGGCACTTGCTCCATCGTCAGGTTGACGGTGATCACCGTGGCCTGGGAGCCGGATAGCGACCCCGTGGGCGAAATAGTGAGACGGCCAGTGAAATTGCCAGCCGCGAGGCCCGCCACATTCACCGCCACGCTCAGCGTGGACGGCGTGGTGCCGGCTACCGGAGTGGCCGAAAGCCAAGTGGCGTCGCTCTGGACGTTATAGGCCACCTGGGCCGCACTGGGGTTCGAGGAAGAGAGCTGCACCAGCTGGGCGGCCGGATTAGGCTGACCGACGCGGCCCGCGAAGCTAAGGGTGGTGGGCGTAATCTGTAGCGAAGCGGCTGGCGTCACCGTGAGGGTGACTGTAATGACGGGCGTATTCGGTGAGTTCGGGCCCGATACGGTCACGGTGCCGGTGTATACCCCGGCCGGCAGCGATGCCGCGGAGCTGTTGATCGACACTTGCAGGAATCCATTCGTGAGACCACCCGATTGACTTGCGGTTAGCCAATTGCCGCCCACCGGCGATTGCACCAAAGTGGTAAAAGTAAACGCACTCTGCGTTTGGCTCGTAACCTGCACCGGCTGCTGCGCCGGCTGCGCACCCCCCTGGAGTTGCGTGAAGCTGAGCGTGGTCGGCGTCACCTGCAGGGCGGTGGCCTGATTCACGGTGAGTGTCACCGGGATCACCAGCGGAGTATTGCCGGCGCCGGGCGCCGAAATCACGATGGTGCCGAAGTAGGTACCATCGACCAACTGGGCCGGGTTGACATTCACGGTGAGGGCGGAAGGCGTAACTCCATTGACAATATTCACCGTCAGCCAATTGGTTTGTTGACTCGTCACGCTGGCATTCGCGGTAAAAGTGAAGTTATTGCTCGAACTGTTGATTTGTATGGTCTGCGGTTGGGTACCGCTAGCCCCGCCGCTGCCGAAAACCAATTCCGACTTATCGACACTGATCAAGGGCAAGGAACTGACATTCAAGGTGATGGGAATCACGAGCGCGCTGGAGGGGTTGCCGCTGGTAACCGTCACCGAGCCGGTGTAGATGCCGGTGCCCAAACCAAAGGGTGAGGCAGAAATTGTGAGCGTCGCCGGCGTGGTGTTCGAGGAGATATTCGCCGAGAGCCAGGAGCCGGTACTGGTGGAAGTGGATACCGTGACATTAAGCTGTCCACTCGTGGCGGTAATCTGACGGATCTGCGTGGACGGGGCCGAGCCATTGAACTGGGCGCTGAAGTTGATCGGCGTCGTCGACAGGGTCAACAACGCCGAGGCGCTGACGTTGAGCGTCACATTGATCACGCTGCTCGAGTTAGACGCTCCTGGCACGTTCACCGTCACCGTGGCAGTGTACGTACCTTGGGCGAGGGTAGAGGCGACGTTACTGGCGAGGCTTAAGGCGAAGGCGCCTGGGGTTTGCAGGTTGGAAGGGGAAGCGAGAAGCCAATTACCGCCGGTGTTGGTGTTTACCGAGACGGCGGCTCCGAGCACGGCGCCGTTCGAGGTGGTAACTAGGATCGGCCGGGGCGCTGGCAGGCCCTGACCGGTCTGCAGATTGAAGGTGACCGATTGCTGGCTGAGTTGAACGAGCGGGTTGTTGGTCACTTCGAAGGTCACCGGCAGGTTGACGGTGGAGCCGCCACCTGCAACCGTAACTTGGCCGGTATAAGTGCCGGCGGCCAGGCCGGAGGGATTCACACCGACGGTGAGCGTTCCGGGCGTCGAGCCATTTGAAGGTCCGGCCAAAAGCCAAGTCTGGTTGGACGAGACCGAGTACGAGAGGGCCGAACTATTGCTTGTGACGGCAACGGTGCGCTGCGGGGGCGGGGTGCCTCCGGGTTGGCCGAAGAAGCTTAAGGTATTGGGGCTCAGCGAAATCTGCGAAGTGGTGCTACCGCCGCCACCGGTGACGATCAGCGTAATGGGCAGAGAGAGGGGGCTGTTGCTCGCCCCGGTGCTATTAATGAACACGGTGCCCGGGTAGGTTCCCGCGCTGAAAGCGGAGGGATTCAAGGAGACGGTAATCGTCGCCGGCGTGGTGTTGCTGTTCGTGGAGACGGTGAGCGCACCGGTGGTGGAATCGGTCGTCACCGAGATGGGCACCGAGGCGAAGTTCGTCGTATTCACCTGGATTTGACGGGTCTGGATGGCCGTGGTGCCAGGGGCGACCGAGAACACAACGCCGGCGCCCGGACTGGTGACAATATTCGCGGTCCCACTGGCGGAAACCACCAGGGTCACCTGGATGGTGCTATTCGGATTATTGGCGCTGCTGGAGAGCGCGTTCAGCGAGCCCGTGTAGGATCCCACCGCAAGGCCGGCGGAATTTGCCGTTACCGTCACCTGGCCGGGCGCGCTGCCGCTCAAGGGATTGACGCTCAGCCAATTTCCGCTCGAACTGGCGGAGATCGTGTAGGGGATGGTGTTGCCGGTGGAAGTACCGATTTCGAGGGTTTGCGAAGTGGCGGAACCCGAGGAGACAAAGAACCGCATCGGGTTGGGACCAAAGATGAGGTCACCGGTCGCGCTGCCGCCGCCACCACCGCCACCGCCCATGGTGGTGCCCACGATGGTGAGCACTACCGGAACGTTTACCGTCCCGCTTAAAGCACCGGGCGCCTGGAGGGCAATATTGCCATTGTAAGTGCCCGCCCCCAGGTTCTGGAGGATGGAGTTATTGGTGGAGACGATAAACGTACCCAAGGTATTCGTGGAGCCAGGGGTGATGTTCAGCCAGTTGCCCCCGGTAGTCGTCGAAACGGTAGGGGTGACGGACAGCGAGTTGGCGGGCAAGCTGGCAGAAACGCTTAGGTTTTGCGAACTGGGAAACGAACCGGAGGATCCCAAGTAGAGGAAGGACATGCCCGAGGGCGTGGTCTGCAGTTGGTTCAATGCGCTGACGTTCAGGTTTACTTGGATGGTGGCGCCATTGTTCGAGGCGCCGGGGGCGCTAATGTTGATCGAGCCGATGTAACCGCCAGGGTTGAGACCGCTGGAACTGGCCCGCACGGTAACCGTGCCGGGCGCCGTGCCCGACGAATTGAGGAGGGTGAGCCAGGGAGTGGAGGTGCTGACGGCGTAGCTTTGTCCCGAGCCGCTGGTGGGCGTCAGGACGAGCGACTGGTCGCCAGTGCTCGAGGTCGCCAGGTTGAAGTTGATCGGATTTTGGGAGAAGAGCAAAGTGGACGTACCGCCGCCGCCACCGCCACCGGCCACGCCGGTGACCGTGAAGCTGACCGGAATCTCAACGAGTTGATTCGCCACCGCTCCGTTGGCGTTGCTGATATTGATCTGCACCTTGCCGGTGTAAGTGCCATTGGCCAAACCCGCCGGATTGACGTTGACGATCGCCGCGGCGTTCCCCGTAACCTGCGCGCCATTGGGGCTTGCCAAAGAAGCCGAGAGCCAGTTCTGGCCTGCGACGTCCGCCACCGCACCGACGGTAGCCGTCTGGATGGGCGTGCTGGGTGTCAAGCCCAAGTTCACAAACTGGCTACTTGGCGTCGACCCACCACCCACGAAGCTAAAAGTGAGAGCGGAGGGGTTAAACGTAACGATTTGGGCCGTGGTGACGGTCATCGTGATGTTCACCGTACTTTGAGCCACGCCGATGGTGGAAGAAGTAACCGTAAGCAGTGCGGTGTAGGTGCCCGCCGCCAAGTTGCCGGGGTTCACGCCCACCGTCACCGATCCGGGCGTGCTGCCGGTAGCGTTGGCCAAGGTGAGCCAATTTACGGTGGGGCTGGAGGGATTGGAGAACTGCGAGGTGACGGAATAATTCACGCTAGCGCCACTCGAAGAATTTACCGCCAAAGTACGTGACGAGTTGGTGTTGGGCTGGACGAAAATCGAAATAGGGTTTGGAGAGACCGTGAATGTGGGCGGGGCGGAGACCACCAAGGTGACGGGGACCGTGACGTTGGACAAGCCACTGGAAGCGAGCACCAGGTTCGCCGTGTACGTCCCGACGGATAAGGACGCCGCGTTGGTGGTGACGACCATGGTAGTGGGCGAAC
The DNA here is from genome assembly GCA_038215525.1 of Bryobacterales bacterium. GTDB lineage: Bacteria > Acidobacteriota > Terriglobia > Bryobacterales > Bryobacteraceae > JALHNI01. Next base: position 7,423 of record JBBQQS010000034.1, on the reverse strand, counting down.
CCGAAGTCCCCGTGACGCCATTGCTAACGGGGTTGGTGGTTAACCAACCAGAGGCCCCCTGCCCATAGGTGATGCTCACCGCGTAATTCACCGCCGACCCGGTAGTGACGCCGACCTGCAGATTGGTAGAGGAATTCGAGCCACTGCCATTGATGAAAGTGAGGCTGAGCGCCGACGGGTTAACTTGAAATTGCTGCGAACTCGAGACTATCAAGCTCACCGAAATGGTGGTGCCCTGGCCGCCGCCCGACGGAGTGAGAGTGAGCGTGCCGCTATAGGTGTTGGCCAAGAGACCCGCGGCGTTGGCAGTGACGGTGAGCGTGCCCGGCGAGATACCGTTGTTCGAACCGAGGTTGGTGCTCAGCCAAGTGACGTTCGAAGAAACCGTGTAGTTGATCGGATTGCCGGTGTTGGTGATCGTCACGTTCTGCGACTGAGCCGCGCCACTGGGGAGGGCGTTGAAGGTGAGACTGGATGGGGAAGGAGACAAGACCCCCGCGCCGCCGCCGGTTCCGGTGCCGACGACAAAGGTAACCGGCACTTGAATATTGTTGGGGTTGCCACTGAATGACACATTGATGAGGCCGCTGTAGGTACCTTGCGTCACGCCGCTGGGGTTGGCCTGCACCGTGACGCTAATCGTATTTGGCGGATTATTGATGTTGCATGCCCCCACGGGACTGGTGCAACCGCTTACGGTGGAGACTACCACGCGGAGCGACGGAAAGCCCGACGAATTCACGGTGAGCAGTTGACCGTTGCCGCCAGTGACACTCAAAGTCAAATTCTGTGAGACCGGAGCGGTCGAATTGGCCGGGGCACTCAGCGAGATCGTCGACGGGTTAGCCGTCACTGTCTGTGCTGCCAACTGGGGCGCCAGGGCTGTTACGCAAAGACCCATCAGAGCGATGCTCGAAAACGATTTACCGATCTTCATTGAGAGATCTCCTCCAAACAAACTACGAAAATTTTGATTCTTTGGCCGTGAATCTGGTGGCCGGAAAATGGAACTTTTGGACGCTGGGAAAACAGACGGTGGGGACGCGGCAGAGGATACAACTAAAGTTAAACTGACTCGCATAGCTGCTGTCAAGGGTCATTCTCCGCGAGCGGAGGTGCAAATCCCTTAATTTCCTTTACTTGAGCTTATCGTGGCTTGTAAATTTTTTCAAACTTGTTTCGGAAGTTTAACAACCGAAATTGTCCCGAAGGCTCAACCGTAAGCAAAATGTTGCCTCCGCCGGGCGATTGGAGGTTGGCAATGTAGGGATCTTCCACATTCGCTTCCTGTGCGCCGGCGACGGAAAAGTGTAACTGCCAGAGGTCTTCGAGGCCCGGCGAGGACTTAAAGATCTTCCAGGAAGAGGCATCGCCCCCCTTCTTAGCGCCATTATTCATGACGACGACGCGGGGCGCCAGGGCATGGACCAAAGCCGCTGGGTTCGATTGGTTCGAACCGTGGTGGGTGGAAAGCAGGACGTCGAGCTGGCCGAGCTTGTTCGAGGGGCAGGCGAGGTCAATCTCTTTATTCCAGGTGAGGTCACCCAGGTCGGCGAAGCGGAATTTACCGTACGTGAGAACAAAGCCGACGCTGCGGGCGTTCTCAGAGGGGTCGGCGTCCTTCCGCGGGGCAGCGGCGCAAAGCGGATTCGGCTGGCCGGCGCCGGGCAGCGGCTGGGCAATCAATTCGCCGCGGGCGGAGACGATTTCAATGTCGAGGCCCTTGAGCTTTACTTTGTCGCCGGGCTTAACGATGGTGGTGGTGGCTTTCCCGGCGGCGCGATCGAAGCTCTCCTGGAGGTTATCCGGGCCCTTGCCGGTTTCCGTATTCTTCCCGTGGACGATGTAGTTGGCGACCGGAAAGCGCTCGGCCAATTGGGTGATGCCGCCGACATGGTCGGTGTGATAGTGCGTAATGAGGACGTGGTCGATGCGCTTCACGCCGGCCTTCTTGGCCGTCTTGACGATCCGGTCGGCATCGCGCCCCTGTTGGCCGGGCCAGCCGGTATCGACCAGCAAAGACTCGCCGCCGGGGCCGACAATTAGCGTGCACTGCCCACCTTCGACGTCAATAAAGTAGATGGCGAGTTGCTTGGCGGCCAGGAGTGGCCACGCGGCGAGCAGCACTAAAAGGGGGAGGACTTTCCGCATGCGGGTCATCCTACCACGCACTCGTCTTATCATGTTAGGAACCCTCGGGCGCCAATTCTCGTAACAACAGTCAGGAAGCGCGAGGGCCACTTTGGTAGACACTATGCTTTATTGCAGCAATTGCGGCGGGCCGGTACAACCGGCCGATACTTTTTGTGGAAAATGCGGCACGCGCCAGCCAGGTGCGGGCCCAGGTGCAGGTACCGGCGCGCCACCGCCCCCCACTCCCGGGGCCCTGCCCGGCCCCATACCGGCCGTGGACGCGATTTCGCCGCAAACGGCCGCCACGCTCTGTTATGTGCCGTGGGTGGGTTGGCTGGCGGCGATCTATGTCCTGGCGGCGGACCGCTTCCGGCGTGAACGCGATACCCGCTTCCACGCTTTCCAGGGCCTCTACCTCTTTGTCACTTGGCTGATTGTCGACCGGGTGATTGCCCCCCTGTTCCGCTTCGGCTTTCTGCCCGGACTCGGCACGCCGCTGCGGCTGGCGGTGATCGGCGCGGGGATCTTCATGCTGGTAAAGACCAGCCAACGCGAGCGCTATAAGCTGCCGGTGATCGGCGATTTGGCGGAGAAGTCCGCCAGCGAACAAATGTAGGGTCATGTTATAATTATTCATTAGGCTGAATAATTAATCATGAAGACTTCCGTGGGCATTGTCGGGTTCCGTGGCTACAGCGGCGCCGAACTGATTCGGTTGCTGAGCGCGCATCCGCGGGCGAACCCGATTTTGATGGAGCATCGAGCGGACGCGGGCGACCGGCCCGTACCGCTCGCCCATGGCGGGCCGCCCCGCATTGCCTCGACGCCAGCGGCGGCGGTGGCAGCGGGGTTGGAGTGCGTATGTCTGGCGACCCCGCATGAAGTGTCGATCGAACTGGCGCCCGAGTTCCTGGCCGCCGGCCTTCGCGTCATCGACCTGAGCGGGGCCTTTCGCCTGCGTACGCCCGAGGTCTACACGCGCTGGTACAAAGAGCCGGCCATCCCGGCGAAGCTGTTGGCTGAAGCCGTTTATGGCCTGCCCGAGTTCTATCGTGACCGGATCCGGGGCGCGAAGTTTGTCTCGAACCCCGGCTGTTACCCCACCGCGGCCAACCTGGCTTTGCGGCCGCTGGTGCGCGCCGGCGTGCTGGATCTCGACGCCGGCATCGTCTGCGACGCCAAGAGCGGCGTCTCCGGCGCCGGCCGCAAACCGAGCCTCAAGACGCATTTTTGCGAAGTCACCGAGAACTTCTCGGCCTACTCCATCTTGCAGCACCGGCACGTACCGGAGGTGCTGCAAAATTCCGGCCTCGAAGAGAGCCAATTCAGCTTTACGGCGCAACTGATCCCGGTGCATCGGGGCATTCTCGAAACCATTTACGTGCGGCTGAACCAGGACACGGATCTGGCGGCAATCTACGCCGACGCCTACGCGAATGAGCCCTTCGTGCGCCGCTACGCGCCGGGGCAGGTGCCGGATCTGCAGGCCGTGACGCACACCAATTTCTGCGATCTCGGCGTAGTGCAGCAAGGGCGGCGCGCGGTGATTGTGGCGGCCGAGGACAATTTGGTGAAAGGTGCGGCAGGACAGGCCGTGCAGAACCTGAACCTGATGTTCGGCTGGGCGGAAACGGACGGCTTGCGATGAAGTTACTCGTGAAGTTGGGTGGCACGCTGCTGGATGACGCCGCGTCGCGCCAGCGGCTAGCGACGGAGTTGGCGGCCGTGGCGGAAGAGCATCGGTTGGTCGTCGTGCATGGTGGCGGCAAGCAAATGACCCGTTATCTGGCCGAGCGTGGCGTCGAGAGCACGTTCGTGCATGGTCTGCGCGTCACGACACCGGAAGTGGTGGACGCGATCCTGAAGGTCTTTGCCGGCACGGTGAACCATGAGTTGGTCGCCTCACTGGTGGCGGCCGGCGCTCGCTCCGTCGGGCTGACGGGCATTGACGCCGCGCTGACGGAAGCCGAGCGCGTCTCGGCCGAACTGGGCCAGGTGGGCAAACCCATACGGACCCATCCCGCGCTGCTCAACCTGCTGACGGCCAATGGCTATCTACCGGTGATCGCCTGCGTGGCCGGCAATCGGCAAGGCGAGATCTTCAATGTGAATGCCGACCAGATGGCCATCAGCGTGGCCGTGGGCTTCGGCGCCGAGCGGCTTTGCTTTCTCACCGACGTTCCCGGCGTGAAGGGTGCCGATGGCCAGGTGATCGACGTGCTGACTGCCAGCGGGGCCAGCCAACTGATCGCTGACGGTGTCGCGACGGGCGGCATGGAGGCCAAGCTAGTATCGGCGTGCGAAGCGCTGGCAGGCGGCGTAGGCTCGGTGACGATCGCGCCGGGGGCCGCGCCGGGCATAATGGCCCAGTTGCTGCGGGGCGAAGCCGTAGGCACCCGGGTGGTGGCGGGATGACAACCACCATTCGCAAGGCGACCTTGGCCGACGTACGGCCCATGGCGCAGTTGATTCAGAAATACGCAGATGTCGCCATCATGCTGCCGCGCAACGAATTTGAGCTCGCTGAGCACGTGCGCGACTTTATGATCGCCGTCAATGAGGCCGATGAGCTGGTCGGCCTGGGAGCGTTGCATATCTATACGCCCACTGTAGCGGAAGTCCGCTCTTTGGGGGTAAACCCGGACCTCAAAACGCAGGGAATTGGCCGGCGCATTGTAGAATCTCTCGTCACCGAAGGGGAGCAATTGGGCCTGCACTCGATCTTCGCCTTTACCTACGTCCCGGGCTTTTTCCACAAGTTGGGTTTCGACTTGGTGGACCGGGCGGAGCTGCCCCTGAAGGCGTGGAAAGATTGCTTGCGTTGCCCTAAATTGCAGGCATGTGATGAAATATCCGTCATACGTCGGCTAAAAAATGACTTAGTAACCCCGGTCATCCCCCTCATTCTGGGGGGCCCATTCGCCCTGTTTCCAGAGGCCGGGATCACCCGGCCAGTACTCAAGCCGGCGGGCTGAATCGTTTTTCTTCAACAACTTAACTCCCACACGCTCCCCCTAGGTACCTACACGGCAATACCCCCAAAAGAGTTCCGTCTAAGTACTTTGTTTTCAACGTTTTTTGCGATATCAAAGATGAAGAGCGTTTCTCGCGTGCTATCGCGAGGAAGCGAAGGAGTGTAGAAGAGAATGAAAGCACAAACCGTATCCACCCAAGAGGCGACCGGCCGCATCCTGTGTTCGACGATTTTTCGGCCCGGCGGCAAAAAGCTGCTGGCCAAGGGACACATCTTACGGGACGAGGACGTCCGGCTGTTAGCTGCCGAGGGCATGCAACAGGTATGGGTAACGGAACTGGAAGAGTGGGAGATCGCCGAGGACGAAGCCGTCCTTACCGTATCCCAGGAAATTGGCTGTGGCTCTCTGGAGATCCGGCCGGCGGCGGGGGGGAGGGCGAACCTGTTCGCCACCGAAGATTGCTGCCTGCTGGTGGACGAAGATATGCTGCGGCAGATCAATTGCACCTCGAGCATCGTCATTGCGACGCTCGCCAATTTTACGTTTGCCCGTGCTGGCCAGCGGGTGGCCACCATCAAGAGCAAGCCTTTTGCGGTCGGCCGCTCGGACCTGGACGGCGTGGTGGGCATGCTGAAGGAACGGGGACCTATTCTGCAGGCCCGGCCCATCCGAGCGCCGCAAGTCGGCGTACTTTACACCGATCCTCTCCATGCGGACCGGGCGCGCGTTTTGTTTGAGGGCATTGTCCGGCAACGTTTAGAGCGTTTCGGATTGCAGGCGGCCTTTTCGCTGGCTTCGACGGAGGAGGACAGCGCCGTCGCCCGGTCCTTACAGCATTTGCTGCGCGCGAAGCCAACCGTGATTTTGGTGGCTTCCACCACCGCGCCCGCCGGCCCGGAGGACGTGATCGGACGCTCCATCATTGCCGTGGGCTGCCAGGTGGAGCGCTTTATGGCGCCGGTGGAACCAGGTAACCTTTTGCTGCTGGGCTACAAGGACGACATGCCGATTGTCTCGGCGCCAGGCTGCTACCGGTCGGCCAAGTCGAACGTCGTGGACCTGATCTTGCCGCCCATGTTAGCCCGGTACCGAATCTCAGGGTGGGAAATCGCCTCACTTGGGCATGGTGGACTGTTGGGAAATTAGAATTCGCGAATAAATATTTGATTTCAGCTTGATTTCATACCAGAAGTGTATATATCCTGAAGGCGCAAGTTTCCTCCACAACCGCATACAGTGACCTCCGAGCTGTATGAAGGTGCTTATGAAAGGCCGGCTGAGTATTTCCCAGCCGGCCTATTTTCTTGTTCCGGCCCGGCAATGATACGATGGCTTGAGACGTCGTCCCACCTTGCGTGAAAAATTCAGAATCCTCTCCGGCTTCGGCCTTGTCCTTTTGGGTATCGTCGGAATCATCCTGCCTGTTATGCCTGGGTGGGTCTTTTTGATCCCGGGGCTGCTGATCCTTAGTGATCACTTCGTATGGGCGCGTCGCATCCTGGACAAGGCCAAGCTGTACCTCGAGAAATTGAAGCGAACCGGAAACAAGGTCGACTAAGCGCATGCTGACTAAAATTTCGGTGCATGGCGCGCGTCAGCACAACCTGAAGAATATTGATGTCGAGATTTCGCGTAACTCCTTTACCGTCATTACGGGACTCTCGGGCTCCGGCAAGAGTTCGCTAGCCTTCGATACGATTTACGCCGAGGGCCAGAGGCGCTATGTAGAGACTTTGTCCCCCTACGCCCGGCAGTTTCTGGACCAAATGGAACGCCCGGACGTCGACTCGATCGAAGGCCTTTCGCCCGCCATCTCGATCGAGCAGAAGACCACCAACCGGAGCCCGCGTTCCACCGTGGGCACGATCACGGAAATCTACGATTACCTGCGGCTGCTCTATTCGTCGATCGGCACGCCGCATTGCCCGAACTGCGGCACGGCGATCTCGCGCCAGACCTCGGCCCAGATCCTCGAGCGGATCAGCATGTTGGGTACCGGCGAGAAGCTGATGATCCTGGCGCCGATCGCCCGTGGGCGCAAAGGCGAGTATAAGAAAGAGCTCGAGAAACTGGCGCGGCAAGGCTTTGTAAGAGCGCGAATTGACGGCGAAATGCGGTCGTTGGACGAAGAAATCGTCCTCGATAAACGCAAGAACCACACGATCGAAGTGGTGGTGGACCGGCTGGTGCTGAAGGAAGGCGTGGAGAAACGTCTCGAAGCGTCAATTGAGACAGCAACCAAGTTGACCGACGGCCTGTTGATTGTCGCCGTGGTGGACGGGCCGGAGCACCTCTACTCGCGCAAGCTGGCCTGT
>JBBQQS010000033.1:0-19214 GCA_038215525.1 Bryobacterales bacterium | reverse complement strand
TCGCTGCCACGGGCCACCGTGGTCACCACTCTGGCGACAATCGTGCTGCTCAGCGGACTGATCGCGCTGGCGGCGGTCACCTTGACTCCAGAGTTGGGGGCCGCCTACGACGAGTTGAGCCGGCGCTCATTGGCCGAAGGCGGCTGGCCCGCGCTCTTGCTGCACACCGCGGACCGCGTCGTCGACGTGCTCGCGAAACGATTGCCGCTCAACAAAGACGCAATCCGCGGCGAACTCATCGGCCGCATGCGAGACCTGAGTGCCTACCTGCTGAGCCACATGGATCTTGCCTTCGGCGTCGTCGTGACCTTGGTGGTGACGGCCCTGCTGGTGAGCTTGTTCCTCTACTTCCTATTGCTCTATGGCCGGGTGTGGATGGTGCGGTTGGCCGCGATTCTACCCCTGGAACACCGCGCCACCCAGCGGATCCTCGGCACGGTGCATGATTCGGTCGTCGCGAACCTGAATGGCATGTTGGCCGCGTCCGTTGGCCAGGGCGCGATGCTGATGCTGGGTTTTTGGCTAATCGGCGTGCGCTCGCCATGGCTGTGGGGAGCCGTGGGCGGTTTGGCTTCGGTCGTTCCGGTGGTGGGTGCACCGCTGGTGTGGGTGCCGGTGGCGGTGGGCTACCTAGTGATGGGCAGCTACGGAAAAGCGCTGATCATGGCGCTGTGGGGCTCGCTGATCGTCGGCTCCATCGACAACGTGCTGCGGCCCTTGGTGGTGGGCGCGGGGGACAAAATGCATCCCATGGTGATTGCGCTGGCAGCGATTGGCGGAACCTACTCTTTTGGGGCCTTGGGGATCCTGCTGGGGCCGCTGCTGGTTTCGTTATTCGTGGGGGTGCAGAAAGAGATGCAACTCCTGATGGCCGCTCGTCATTCACCAGCGCCAGCGTGCCACGGCGATGTTGAGGGGGGCAAGGCGGAGTGATACAGTGACCTGATGCTTTCGCGTCGAGCCGCCTTACTCGCGCCCCTGGCTATGACCCCGCCACCCGCAAAAATGACCCTCGCCCTGCACCAGAACACCTCGGCCGGGGCGGGCTTTGCCAACTCCTTGGCCGGCTGGGCCCGCGCGGGCATCCGCCAAGTGGAACTCTCGGACACGCTGCTCGACGGCTTCCTCAAAACCGGCTCGCTCGCCGATGCCAGGCGTGTCGTCGTGGACCTCGGCCTCACCCCCATCTCCGCCGCCGCCGTCATCCCGGACTTCTGGCTGCCCGATCCGGGGCGCGCCAAAAAGCTCAACACCTGGAAGCTCCGCTGTGAGCAGTTCGCCTCCTTCGGCATCCGCCGCCTGTACTGCCCCGCCGTGACGACCCGCAAAGTGACCGCCGATGACTACCGCGGCGCCCTCGATTGCCTCCGCGAAGCCGGCGAGGCGGCGGCCAAGTTCGAAATGCAGGCCCACGTCGAGTTCATCCGTAACTCGTCCTTCCTGTCGACCCTGCCCACCACCTTGAAGCTCACCCGCGAAGCCGCCCACCCGAATGTGCACCCGCTCTTCGACTTCTACCACTTCTGCACCGGCTTAAGTCGCACCGAGGACTTCGACCAGGTCCGCGCGGGCGAGATCGGGCACGTGCACATTCAGGACGTGCCGGATATTCCGCGTGAGATGCTCGACAGCCAGACCCGCATCATCCCCGGCGACGGCGTGGCGCCGTTAGTGGCTCTCTTCCGCAAGCTCGCCGCCAAAGGCTACTCGGGTCCGGTGTCGGTAGAGCTGTTTCTGCCGGAGTTCACGCAGGCGGACCCCTATGAGTTGGCGCGACGGATCAAAGAGAAGTCCGAGGCCGTGATGCGGGCGGCGGGGGTGTTGTAAGGACCCCAAGGGCGGCCAGTTATCGTAACGCGACGCAGGCGAAGTTCGCCGCGTCTTCGACGCTGCCTTTGCCCTGATACCGCGCTATCTGCGGATATGGACACAAAGGCCGTGTCCGGGTCGTCTGCCCGGACTCAACATGCGCCCCCAATAACTTCGCCGTCGCCTTGCCCTTCTCCACCCAGTCCATCACCGCTGCCAGCCAGTCGACGCTGCCGCAGCCGGCGCCGCCGTTGCAGTGGAACATTCCGGGGACCATGAAGAGCCGGTAGAAATCGCGGGTCTCCGCCTCGCCCAGGCGCTTCGAGACCGTTTCGTAATACTCGATGCAGGGGAAGGGGTTCACCTGCTGGTCCGCCCAGCCGGAGGATTGCTACGTCGTCGGCAGCTTGATGGTGAAGCCGGCTTCGGGCCAGATGACGCCGCGAAGGTCGCAATGTTCGGGAAGTTTTTCCTGGGCGGCCACCAGCTTCGCCGAGGTAATTTTGACCTCTTTGCCAAAATCGCGCGTGGCGAGCGCGTCGCAGGAGATGGCCAACAAGGGCAGGGAATAGATAAAAAGACAGCAAAGTGTTTTCACAAGTGCTGCGATTCTAACAGAAGGTAGGTATTAATGGCGGGGACGACGGGGCTCGAACCCGCGACCTCCGACGTGACAGGCCGGCGCTCTAACCAACTGAGCTACGTCCCCGCACCACTAACCCTTTTACAATACCATCTGTTCCCGCGAGGTTACAACAAGTAGTCCTGGCCGAGGATGTTGAGGTGATGGAGTTCGTGGCCCGCGACCATGTAGGCGGCGGCGCGGACGCTGGTGGGGTTGCCGCTGGCCACGCCCATGCGCGTCCAATCCTCGGAACGCAGATTACGAAACAAAGCCAAGGATGCCTGCCGGATGGCGGCGTATTCCTTGATCAACTCTTCCCAACTCATCCGGTCAGCGTCCGCGGCCAGGGCGTAATCGTCCTGCTCAAAGCCGGGCAGTTCCTGCTGGTCGCCGCGGGCAAAGCGCAGGGCGCGGTAGGCGAAGATGCGCTCGGTATCGTTCAAGTGATTGAGCACCTGCTTCCAACTCCAGCGCTCGGCGGAGGGGCGCAGGCAGGCTTCGTCCTCGGTGACGCCGCGCCAGAAGGCGAGGGTCTTGGCGCTTTGGGGCGGCAGGGTGACCAGCAGATTGTCGCCGGCCACGAGGTCAATGTATTTGGCGTAGTAGGGCGCGTATTCTGGCAGCTCGGGTCGAGTCATGCCTTCAGTTTAGCGGACCGCTCATGTAGGCTTGATGCATGTTGACCATCACCGAAGCCGAAGTCCGGCGCCTGCTGCCGATGGCCGATGCCATTGAAGCTCTGCGCGGGGCCTTTGCCGCCTGGCACCGCGGCGAAGCCCAGAATCAGCCCCGGCGGCGCCTGCTGTTGCCGACGGGGGCTTGCCTCCACCAACTCGCCGCCCAATATCGTAGTTATTTCGGCACCAAGGTCTACAGCACTCATCCCAAGCACGGCGCCTGGTTCCACGTGCTGCTCTACGATGCCGAAACGGCCCGGCCGCTGGCGCTCTTCGAAGCCGATTGGCTGGGGCAGATCCGCACCGGCGCCGCGACAGGGCTCGCCACCGACCTACTGGCGCCGGCCGAGGCGAAGACGATCGGCCTGATCGGCAGTGGCTTCCAAGCGGCGAGCCAACTCGCCGCCGTCCGTGCCGTCAGGCCGGGTGGCGAGGTGAAGGTCTGGAGCCGCAACGCTGAGCGGGCGGCGAAGTTCGCCCAGGAGCATAATTGTCGGGCCGTCGCGACGGCCGAGGAGGCGATTCGTGGGGCGGAGATCGTGATTACCGCTACGTCGGCGCGTGAGCCCGTGCTTGATGCTGCCTGGGTGATGCCCGGCGCGCATGTGAACGCTGTGGGGTCGAACCAAGCGGGTAAGCGCGAACTGCCCGCCGACCTCATTGCGCAGGCCTCGCTGATCGCGGTCGACTCGGTGGAACAGGCCAAGATCGAGTCCGGAGACCTGCTGCTCGCCGACTTCGACTGGTTCGACCCACGCCTGGTTGAGCTGAAAGACATCGCTGCGCGCCCGCCTGGGATCAGCATCTTCAAGTCAAACGGCCTGGGCCTCGAGGATGTGGCCGTAGCGGCGTTAGTTTACGAGCGGTCGCGGTGAAGTTGGGAGGCTGCAAGCTTGGCGGCGCTGGGTGTTTCGCGGCACACGAGTCCCTTACACGACCGTATTGCAGAACATTAGCGATATGAGCGTGAACGAAATAGCGGAGTCTTTTCCGACCGTCCAGCGGGAGCAAATTGTCTCTTTTCTGGAGTTCCTCGCCCAAAGCGCGGAATCGCGCCCATAAATGTCAAAGCGCGTTTTGTTGGACGAAAACCTGTCCACCAATTGAGGCCGCTCCTAGGTATGGGCTGAAAAGATGCGGCGCATGTGGGCAGCTACGAGTTTATTGATATTGGCCATTGAGCGTGTCCCGAACCCAGTCTGGAATATTGCGTAACGTGGCTTCCTGAAGCCTTAATCAACCGGTCTCGCGCCGTGGCCGCTCCCCCTCCGGCAGAAAATACGCCAGAATTCCGATCGCCGGCAGGAAAGCACAAAGCTGGTAGACGACCTCGATCCCCCGCCAGTCAGCGAGTTGACCTAACAACGCCGCGCCGATGCCGCCCAGGCCGAAGGCGAGTCCGAAGAAAAGGCCGGAGATCAGCCCGACGCGGCCGGGCAAGAGCTCCTGCGCGTAGACGAGAATCGCCGAGAAGGCCGAGGCCATCACCAAGCCGATGGGGACCACCAGGAGCCCGGTCCAAAAGAGGTTCGCGTGGGGCAGCAGCAGCGTGAAGGGCAGCACACCCAAAATCGAGCCCCAAATGACATACTTCCGGCCGATACGATCGCCCACCGGGCCGCCAATAAACGTGCCGGCGGCCACCGCGCCCAGAAAGACAAACAGGTGTAACTGCGCGCTCTGCACTGAGACGCCGAATTTGTGGATCAGGTAGAACGTGTAGTAACTGCCCAGGCTGGCCATGTAAAAGTATTTGGAGAAAATCAGGGCAATCAGAATCGCCAACGCGACCGCGACCTTGCCTCGCGAAAGAGTCGCCGGCCTGGCGCTCTTCGCCGGCGCTTTGGCCCGAACGTGTCCGCGATACCAGCGGCCCACGCCCGTCAGGATAACGATGCCCAGCAGCGAGACGCCGGAGAACCAGGCGATGCTCCCTTGCCCGTGCGGCACCACGATATAGGCCGCGAGCAACGGCCCCAACGACGAGCCGACATTGCCGCCCACCTGAAACAGGCTCTGGGCCATGCCGTGCTGGCCGCCCGAAGCGAGTCGGGCAACGCGTGACGACTCGGGATGAAAGACGGCCGAGCCCAGCCCGACAAAGCCGGCGGCGATGAGCAGCATGGGATAGGTGGAGGCGGTCGAGAGCAGCAGGAGGCCGGCGAGCGTAAAGGTCATGCCGATGGGCAGCGAGAAGGGCAGCGGCCGGCGGTCGGTGTAAAGTCCCACCACCGGCTGCAGCAGGGACGCCGTTAGTTGGTAGGTGAGCGAGATGAGACCCAACTGGGCGAAGTCGAGATGGAAGGAGCCCTTCAGGATCGGGTAAAGGGCGGGGATCAGCGACTGGACCAGGTCGTTGAGCAGGTGGCAGAAGCTGATGGCGGCGAGGACCGGGAAGACGGCCTTTTCCGGCTGATGAGCGGCGGGCATTCCCTTCCAGTGTAAGACCCCGGGTCTATTCGGCCTGTGTGTGGTAGTCCGAACGGCTTTCTTCGACGGCGCTGACGCCGGAAACTTTGGCTAAAGCCGCGAGTGCGGTGGCGGGTGCGCGCCCGGTCAGCACGCCGATTTCGTGCAACGATTGGCCCAAAATGAAGCCTTTCGCCGCCAGGTCGCGCGCGACACCCGCTAGGTCCGACTTCCGGTGGTCCTCCACCATGACGGTGACGTCGATGGTGGGGGCCGGTGGTTTCTTTTTTGAGGGCATCGGTGTTCTCCCACCCCAAGATTACTCCTTACAGCGGGCCCTGCACCAGTCCGGCGCCGGCGTCGCGGCTCGAGAGTGACAAGCGGCGGGAGTTGCTGGTGAGCAACTGCCACAAGGCGCGGGCGTCGGTACTGGCACCGCGCGCTTCAAGCCACATCGCGGCAATGCCGGCCACGTGGGGCGTCGCCATGCTGGTGCCGTTGATGCTGTGGTAGCGATCGGGCCACACCGAGAAGTTAGGTGGCTGCGGGACGGCCGCGGGCGCTGACGGTGCGGAGGAGAAGATTCCGACGCCGGGGCCGGCGATATCGACGCCGCCGCCTTGGCCGTTGATGCCGCCGTTCGAGAAGGCGGCGATGCCGAGCCGGGAGTCGACGGCGGCCACCGCGAGGATCGACGGGCAGTTGGCAGGTCGGGCGACGGGATTGGGCGGATCGAGCCGCGTGTTGGTATTGGGGATGCGGCTCTCGTTGCCGGCGGCCGCGACGATCAGCGTGCCGGGCGTCGATGCCAGGGCCCGTTGGGCGACGGATTCGTAGATCGGCGAGAACGTGTCCCCGGGCCGCGTGCGCGAGCCCAGCGACATCGAGATCACGCGGCAGCCATTGGCGATGGCCCAGTTGATGCCCGCCAGAATGCCGCCGTCGGCGCCGGAGCCCTGGTTGCTGAGCACCTTGCCGGCGAAGATTTGGGCGCCGAACGCGCAGCCATAACGGCGCACACCGCCTGCCGGGCGCTGCGGACCCATTGCGGTTCCGATGCAGTGCGTGCCGTGGCCGTTTTCGTCATTCACGAGTTGACCTTCCACGAAGCTGCGGCTGGTGATGCTACGGCCGGCGAAGTCGGGATGGTCGAGGTCGAAGCCCGTGTCCAGCACCGCCACTTTGATGCCGCGGCCACTGAAGCGCGATTCATGCACCCGGGTGCCTTGCAAGCCCCAGGTGAACTGGGCGGTATCGGCGAAGGCGGCGGCCAGCAGCAGGCGTTCGGCTTCGCTCACCGGCCCGCCGGTTTCCCCGGTCAGCATGGCATAGAGATGATTGACGGCCTCTTTGTAGCCGCGCAGGAATTCGAGCGGCAGCGGCGGCGCTTCGGCCAGCGCGTACATGATGCGTTCCGGTTCCACGGCCAGCATGTCGCCGTTATCGTCAGCGGCGGCGCGCAGGCCGGATGCCTGGGTGGGGTCAGTATTGACGACCGCCACCTTCAATTCGTCGAAGACGATCACTTCGGCGTCGTTGGCTTGCACCATGTCGATAGCGGAAGCTTCGAAGTCGGCCGTATTGCAGACCTGCTTCAAGCCAGTGGCGTCTTTGACGGCCTGCAAGCCGGCTTTCATATTGTCTTCGCGCATCAGCACCAGATAACGTCCGGTGAATTCGCCATCACCGAAGGGCATGGTTTCCGCCGGCGGCGCGGCGGGTGGGGTGCCGGGTGGGGTGGCGGAAGTTGGCGGCGCCGTTTTGCGCGGCGGCGTGATTCGGGATCGGGTTCGCGGCATGGGGAATCTCCTTTTGCAAGTAGGGCGGGGGAAAATCCCCGTCACTTACCTGTAGCGAAATTTCCGGTCGAAAAAGGACACCCGCTGCGTATAGTTCACAATTGTGGAGATGCCTGCTTCCTCCGCGCTCGACTTCGGCTACCCTTGGTGGCTCAGCTACGGTCATCTGGCGATCGCCGTTCCCGCCTTGGCTTTCTGGCTGGTGGGTTATTTTCGCCGCTGGTCAAAATGGCTGCTGGTGGGCTTGGGTGCGGTGGCGGCTTGGGCCGCCCTCGTGTTCCTGCTGATTCAATTTGGCCTCGGCATCGATGGCCCGCCGGACTTGCCCACCCAGGCATTCCTCCGCCAGGGCACCGGCCGCGTGCTCGACTTGGGCGCCGGCACCGGCCGCTCCTCGATCATGGTTCTGACGGCGCGCCTCCAGGCGACGCTCGTCGCCTCCGACCTCTTCGGCGACTCGTTTGATCATCACTTCGGCCGTGGTGAAACCCCGCAGGATCGCCTCCGCGCGAACCTGAAGGCCGCCGGCGTCGTCCAGCGCGCCACCATCCAAACCGCCGACATGCGCAAGCTCCCCTTTGAGAACGCCAGTTTCGACGCCATCGTCAGCGCCTACGCCGTCGACCATCTGGATCGCGCGGGCATCGCCCAAGCCCTCTCCGAAGCGAACCGCGTCGTCAAGCCCGGCGGCGACTTCCTCCTGATCCTGGTGGGCAACGACCGTTGGGCCAAGTTCGCCTATGGCCCGCTGCTCACCCATGGCGGCACCCGCGGCCGCTCCTGGTGGACCGGACAATTGCGAGATGCAGGCTTCTCCGTGCGCGAAGATGGCACCACTCCCGGCACGCTCTACCTTCTTGCGCGGCGGTAACCCGAATGACCATCTTCTTCCTGCTATTGGCCGCGACACCTGCTTGGCCGCTCTTCAATTGGGTTGTGCGGCCAAGGCTCGTCCAAACCTTCCCGCGCGTGGCTCTCACCTTTGCCGCCTTCCTCCTGCTGTATGCAGCCAGTCTAGCGCTGCTCGCCCTCTATCTTCCGCCCGCCTTGCCGTGGATCGCGATCGCGGCCGTCGCATGGAACATCGGCCTCTGGTGGCGCTCCCGCCATGCCTACGGCGCGCGGCGCCACTGGCCGCCCGGGTCGCTCGCTCTCCTGCCGCCAGAGCCCTGGCTCGACCATTGGCACTACCTGAAGCTCGCCCGCTCCCAAGGGCCGATCTTCAAAGCCAGCCACTTCTTTCATCCCATGGTCTGCGTGATGAATCTCGATTCCGGCCTGCGGCTCTTGAAGGAGCACGACGATGCGCGCTTGCGCTCGCCCAAGGTGGCCGCCGATCGCCTTCTGCCTTGCGGTTTCCTGCGTGGGATGGATCCCAACGACCACAAAACCTATCGCCGCGTGGTTCAATCGCTCATAACGCCCCCGGTGCTGGCTGCCTGGGATCCGACCATCGCCGCCGATGTCAGCGCCGCTTTCGCCCAACTCGCTCAGGCTCCCGCCACCGGCGTCTACGCCAAGCCCGTGTGGGACCAGTTGCTCCACCGCTCCTTCAGCCGCCTCTTCTTCGGCATCGCGCCCGAGACCGCTGCCTTCCGGCAACTGGACGCTGCCTTAGAGACCTTAGCGCTGGTGAGTGGCCGTCGCATTTCGGCCGCCTGGCTACCTTCTGAGCGGCGCACGGAGCGCGTGCTGGCTGAACTCTGCGCTCTGCTGCGCCAACAAACCGCCCCCGATTGCTTGCTGGCCGAACTGCGCGCCAACCCCGAATTCGCCGGCTCCGAACAAGTCCTGCGCCTGCTGATTTTCATGTTCGCTCTCGGCGGCAGTGACTTGGCCGGATTGCTCCAGTGGGTCACCAAGAACCTCTGTGACTACCCCGCCGAAACCGAGCGGCTGCGCGGCGAACTGGATCAAGGGCTTCCGCAAACGGCCCCGCACTCGCTCACCCGGCGATTCACCCTCGAAACCCTGCGCCGGCATCAGGTGGAGCACCTCTACCGGCGCGTCCTCGAAGACATCGACTGGGAAGGGTTCCGCTTGCCGAAGGGGTGGCTGCTTCGCATTTGCCTGGCGGAAACCCACCGCGACCCCGCCGTTTTCCCAGACCCCGCGCACTTCGCGCCGGATCGCTTCCTGCCCGATCCGCCCGCGCAAAGCGAGTTTCTGCCCTTTGGCGCCTTTCGGCGTTCCTGCCTCGGGGACGGCGTCACGTATGCCTTTGTCCGGCAGTTCCTGGGCACCCTGGTTTCGCACTGGGACTGCTATCAGATCGGCGAAGCTCACGAGGACTATCACTCCTGGCACTGGACCCCCGGCTCCGACTTCCACATCCGCCTCGAGCCACGCTAGTTGCCACAACTCTGCTAAGATTCCGCCATGCGACTTTTGCTAGTTTTCTTGATGGCGACGGCGGCTCAGGCCCAAGGTTGGACTAACTTGTTCGATGGAAAGTCCTTGAACGGCTGGGAGGCCCGGGCCACCTCCGCTCCGCCCGGCACCGGCGACTGGAAGGTGGAGAGTGGCACACTGCTTTGCGGTGGCGGCGGCGCCGGTTGGATTGCCACCAAAGACATCTACCGGAACTTCCGCCTGCAACTCGAGTTTCGCGGCGCGGCCACGGTGAACAGCGGCGTCTTCCTGCGCAGTCAGAAGGCGGGCGAACCGCACGTCACCGGCTACGAGCTACAGATTTGGGATATGCAGCCAGCCGGTTTCCTCACCGGCAGCCTGGTCGGCAGCGTGAAGGCTTCGCTGACCAAGATCAAGGCCGATGCCTGGAACAAATTCGATGTCACGGCCCAGGGCGATCACTTTGTCGTCAAGTTGAACGGCCAGACGGTGCTCGATGCTCACGACCAGAAGCATACTGAAGGGGTCATCGGCCTGCAGTGCCAGCCCAAGCAGCGCATCGCCTTCCGCAGCTTGCGCATCCAGCCCGCACCGTAAGGTGTGGGGCGGTAGGACGACTGGTGCGGCGGCGGCCACGCTTTGCTTCTATCTTATTCAATCTATGATCTTTATCCTCGAACGGGGGCATCCACGCGCATCCCCGGGTTTCCCGCTAAGTGAAAGAAAATAAGTAACTTAGGTCCAATTGTCAATCGGAGACCCTGGATGAACCGCGCCTTCCAGAGCGCGAGTCTCCCTCTATGTCACTGATAAAAATCAATTTATCCGGCCGACCGCTACTTCAACCCCAGCCCGACAATGACATTCAGGGCGAGCGCAAATAGCAGCGCTCCCAAGAACACGCACACCGGCATCGTCAACAGCCAGGCGAGGGCCAGATTGCGCACGGTCCCCATCTGTAGGCCGGAGCCACTGGCGGTCATTGTCCCCGCGACGGCCGAGGAGAGCACGTGGGTGGTGCTCACCGGCAGGCCGGCGATATCTGCGGCGGCAATCGTGGAAGCCGCCACAAACTCCGAGGCTGCGCCCTGCGCATAGGTCAGGTGCGACTTCCCGATCTTCTCGCCCACCGTGATCACCACCCGCTCCCAGCCGATCATCGTGCCGAGCCCCAGTGCCAGGGCTACCGCCAGCTTTACCCAGAACGGGATGTAGCGGGTGAGCGGATTCAGCTGATCCTGAAACCCTTTCAGCGCCGCCATTTCCTGCGGGTTCCGCAGCTGTTTCTGCGCCTCAATGTGAGAGATGCTTTCTGCCACCAGATAAATATTACTCCGCAATTCGCCACGGGAGGGCTTATCGAGCTCCGCGATGGCGCGCTTGCCGGCTAATGTCGTCGCGATCCGATCGCTGATTTGCGAGAGCGCCAAAAACACGCGCGCATCGGCCGGTTGCTTGGTCTTCAAAAAAGCCGAGATCTCCTCACTCGGCTTCAGCGTCGGTGCCGGCGCGCCGGAAGCGTATTGGTTCAGGACGCGCGAAGCCGCGGGCGCCGTGGCGACGATCCGCTCGATCGACGCCTGGTCGGCGTTCATGTTCAGGGCATAGCTACCCGGCAGAATGCCAATCAAGATGAGCAGAACGAGTCCCATGCCCTTCTGGCCGTCATTCGAGCCATGGGCGAAGCTGACGCCGGTGCAGGTGAGCACCAGAATGCCGCGAATCCAGGTGGGCGGTGCTTGGCCGGGCTTGGGGTCCTCGTAAAGGTCGGTCCGGGTGATCAGGCGCTTCATCACGAGGAGCAACAGCCCCGCCGAAACGAACCCCACCAGCGGCGACACCAGCAGCGAAATCCCCACTTCCTGGGCCTTCGCCCAATTCACGCCGTCCCCAAAACGCGACCCATTTTTCAACATGGCATTCGCCATGCCGACTCCCATAATCGAGCCGATCAGCGTGTGCGAACTCGAAGCCGGCAGCCCCAGATACCAAGTGCCCAGGTTCCAGATGATGGCCGACAGCAAGAGGGAGAATACCATGGCAAAGCCCGCCGCCGACCCCACATTCAAAATCAGTTCCACGGGCAGCAACGCCAACACGCCGAACGCCACCGCACCACTCGAATTCAGCACCCCCAGCAGGTTCCAAATGCCGGACCAGACTACGGCTACCGTCGGTTTTAGCGAGTGCGTATAGATGACAGTGGCGACGGCGTTCGCCGTGTCGTGGAAGCCATTTACGAATTCAAAGCCGAGCGCCAAGCCCAGGGCGAAGATTAAAAAGAACATGGCACTCGAGGAGGCGTCTTCAAACATAGGAACCCCTCACTGTAGCGCCCATAGATTTCGATTTGATGACATTTCGGCTTCCGCCATCGTTCATCGCGTGCTGCTGGCCGAACGACGCAGGTTGCACGAGACGCCAGGGTGCCGGGTAAGCGGTAGTCGAGGAAAAGGCCTTCGTAGCAGGATATTCACGGAAGCCGGCGCGCTCTGCCGTTAGAATGAACCTTGACCGTCGTGACCCACGAACCGCTGCCTAGGATGGTTGTTTGCTCCTGACGTGATTCGTTAGAATGATCCTTGACTGTGACTAACGAACCCGTATTCGACTTTGACCTCCTTGTGATCGGCAGTGGTCCGGCGGGCCATCACGCGGCCATGGAATCGGCTAAGAATGGCCGCCGGGTGGCCGTCGTCGACCGCGCCTTCGACCTCGGCGGCGTTTGCCTTCACACCGGCACCATCCCCAGCAAAACTCTCCGCGAAGCCGTCCTCTTCTTGAGCGGTTTTCGCCAACGTTCCTTCTACGGCCGCGGCTATCGCGTCAAGGCGAAAATCCAGATCGAAGACTTGATGTTCCGCGTCGCCGAAGTCATCAAGCGGCAATACGCCGTCATCCAGGATCAACTCCAGCGCCACTCCATCACGGTCTTTGACGGCCATGGCCGCTTCGGCGCCGACGAGCACACGATCGAAGTCCACTCCGACAAACGCGCCACCGTCAGCTATCGCGCCCGCCATATCCTGCTCGCTTGCGGCACCCGCCCCGCCCGCCGCCCGGACATCCCCTTTGAAGCGCCCCAAGTTTACGATTCCGACGAATTCATCCAAGTCACCGAAGGCGAGTTTCCCAAAACCGTCATCGTCGTCGGTGGGGGCGTCATTGGTCTCGAATACGCCTCCATGGTCGCCGCGCTTGGCAGCGAGGTCACGATCGTCGAACTGCGCGACTCATTGTTGCAACATGTCGACGCCGAGATCACCCAAGGCTTGGTCTACCAGTTGCGCCGGCAAGGCGTGAGCTTTCGGTTGGGAGAAAAGGTGGTCTCCGTGGAGGCGCCGGAAGGCCTGCCCTCGAAGGCGATCGCCAGGCTCGAAAGCGGCAAGACGCTGGTGGCCGAGGCGTTGCTCTACGCCGTCGGCCGCCAGCCCAATACCGACCTGTTGAACCTCGATCGCGTGGGCCTCACCACCAGCGAACGCGGTCAGCTCGTAGTGAATGAGTTCTTCCAAACCAAGCTGCCCCACGTTTACGCCGCGGGCGACATTGTGGGATTTCCCTCGCTCGCCTCCACGTCCATGGAGCAGGGCCGCATTGCGGCGCACCATATGTTGGGCCTGGAACGGGCCAGTCGCCCGGAACTGCTCCCCTTCGGCATTTACACCATTCCCGAAATCTCGATGGTCGGAAAAACCGAGGCCCAACTCACCGCCGAACGCGTGCCCTACGAGGTGGGCGTGGCTCCCTTCGACGAACTGGCGAAGGCGCAGATCGCGGGCGATCAACTCGGGCTGCTCAAGCTCATCTTCCACGCCGACACCAAGGAACTGCTGGGCGTCCATATCCTGGGTGACAACGCTTCGGAACTCGTGCACATCGGCCAAATGGTGATGATGAATCGCGGCAGTGTCGAAATGCTGCGCGACATGGTCTTCAACTATCCGTCGCTCGGCGAAGCCTACCGCGTGGCGGCGGCCAACGGGCTCGACAAGCTCCGCCGCCGGGCCTGAAGCCATGCACCTTTGGGATCCCAGCCGCATTGGCATCCCGGGCCTCACTTTGCTCACCCTCGCGCTGGTCATGGTGGTCCGTCCACGAAGGCGCTCGCGGTTATTTCGAGCGCGACAAGCCTGGCTTCCTCCAGGCCCATGCCGACTACCTGGGACTATTGCTCACAGCGCCTGATCGAACGCCGCCAGAAAAATCAGGCCGACGCCTACAGCACCGAGGCCATTGAGCTGATGAACCGCGCCCAAACCTGTGAATCGACTCCGGAACTCGCCGAGTTCCATGGCCAGTTGCTCGCCTTGCTCACCAAAGCCGTCCACGAACTCGACGAAGACCGCATCTCCGCCGCCAGCTTCCAATCCTTCCGCGCCGTCTTGGGCATCGCTCTCGACGTTGTCGATCAACGCATCCAATCTCGGGGATAAAACTGCCTCTTGTATCGTGCTGGGCAAACACAAAACCCGCACTTAGAGCGCCGCCGCCGCACCCGGAATTTCCCGGCCCGCGAAACGAGGGTCGCCGCCGCTGGCTTTCAGTAGCTCTTCCATCCGGCCCTGTAACCCGTCCACTAACTTCTTTAATTCCGCATCGTCGATCCGCATCGCCAGCCGCGTGCGCTGGTGGGGGAGTAATTTGTACTTACCCACTAAGTTCCGCATCTGGTGGGGATCTTTTTCGATATCGTATAACTCGTCTAAGTCCCACACCCCGTAATACTGCATAAAGCTATAGCGCTCGGTGCGAATGCCGTGGATGGTGGGGGTGGCGGGGAAGTCCCGCTCCCATTCGTATTCGTAAAGAAACTCGGTGCGGCCGGGCGCTCGCGCATCGCGGATCACGGGCAGCAAAGACTTGCCGTCCATCGACGCCGGCGCCGGCACCCCCGCCACCTCAAGCAAGGTTGGCCCAATATCCAGATTCAAAGCGAATTGCTTGCGGCGCCCCGCGGGGAACAGGCTCGGGCAGTGCATCAGCAATGGCACGCGCAGCGAAGGCTCATGCATGCTGCGCTTATCCACCAGGCCATGTTCGCCCCATAGGTAGCCGTTGTCGCCCATGTAGACGACTAACGTGTCGTTCAGAATGCCCTTCTTTTCGAGCGCCGCCAGCACCCGCCCGGTCGATTCGTCGATCGCCGCCAAGCAGCGCGCATAGCCCATGTAGAGGTCCTCAAGCGGCATCGCCTGGCCCATCGCGCCGTCAACGCCGTGGCGCGTCAACCGGCGCCGGCGAATCCATTCGGGCTTCTGCTCATACCAATCTTCGCGATACCACAGGCTCTCCGGCCGCGGCATGCGTTGCCCCGCGTAAAGGTCCTTGTGGCGCGGCGCCGGCTGAAACGGCGCATGCACGGCCTTGTGCGATAGATACATCATGAACGGGCCGCTTTCTCCGGCGATGAAGCGTTCGGCCTCATCGGTGAGCGTATCGGTGATGTAGCCGGCCTTAGCGCCGCGCTTACCGTTGATATTGAGCTCACAGTCGAAGTACTGGCCTTGGCCTTCGAAACTCACCCAATGGTCAAAGCCCGGCCGCGGCTCGTCGGAGGCACCGCCCATGTGCCATTTGCCGAGGAACGCCGTGCGGTAGCCGTTCTTCTGCAGCAGCGCGGGAAACGTGGGTAAGCGCGGATCGAGCGGCGTGAAGTTATCCTGCACCTTGTGCGTGTGCGGATAGACGCCCGTCAGGATGGAGGCGCGGCTGGGCGAACACAACGACGAGGTGACAAAGGCGTTTTCGAAATACAGGCCGCCTCGCGCCAGACGGTCAATCTGCGGCGTCTTCACCCACGGATGGCCGGCGCAGGAAAGAAAGTCGAAGCGATGGTCATCGGTGAGAATGAAGACGATATTGCGCTTGCCGGTCTGCGCTAATAGCGTCGGAGCCAGTGCGGTTTGGAGGGCTTGGCGGCGGGTCATTGGAGATGAAACGATTCTACTCCTCCCGCTACGACTCCACCACGCGGACCAGCCATTCCGCCACTAGGGCGGGCTTAGCGAGCCCCTCAATCTCCACCGTCGCGGTATAGGCAATCTGGAAGCCGCCCAGGGCCCCGGTTACCGAAAGCAAGCTGAACCGGCCACGAATGCGGGAGCCGGATTTTACCGGCGCCGTGAAGCGCACGCGATTCAGGCCATAGTTCAGCCGGTGGGCGAAATCGCCCTGTAAGTCGATCGCCTCATGCGCCAGGGTGCTCAGCAACGACAGCGTCAAGAAGCCATGCGCGATCGTCCCGCCGAGGGGCGAAGCTTGGGCACGCTCCGGATCGGTATGGATCCACTGGGTGTCGCCCGTCGCGGCGGCGAATTGGTCGATCCGCGCCTGCGTTACCTCCAGCCAACTGGAGACGCCCACTTCTTGCCCGACGAGCGTTTCCAGCTCAGCCTTGCCCTGAATGATCATGAATTACTCCTTCCAGATGGCGAAAGTCTTCCATCCCCAGCAGGTCCTTGAGCGCCGCGTAGGTGTGTTGCCCGATGAGCGGCGCGGCGGCGCCAATGGCCCCGGGCGTGGCACTCAACTTAATCGGCAAACCCGTAACGCGCACCGGCCCCGCCGTCGGATGCTGCACCGTGGGGAACATCTCGCGATCCGCCGATTGCGGGTCGTTGACGACATCGCGCAAATTGCGCACCGGGGCGCAGGGGATTCCATGCAGCCGGAACAAGGCCTGCCAGTGCTTCGTGGGCTGTTGACGAAAGCGCGCGACAATCTGCGGTTCCAGCACTTCGCGATTTGCGACGCGCAGCGCATTCGTCGTGAAGCGCGAGTCGGCGGCCCAATCCGGCTTTTCGAGCGCTTCGCAAAACGTAAGCCAGAGCTTATCGCTGGCCACGGCAATCACGATTTCGCCATCGGCGGCGGGGAACCCGGCGTAAGGCACGATGGTGGCAAAAGCCGTACCCATCGGCACGGGCACATTGCCGGAGCCCAGATAATAGGCGAAGTTCGACGCCATGGCCGAGATCATGCCGTCGAACATTGAGATGTCCACGTATTGGCCACGGCCGGTGGTTTGCCGCGAGTGCAGCGCCATCAGGATGCCAGTCAGCGCGAACATGCCCGCGGTAATGTCGGCGACCGAGTGGCCGGAGCGCGCCGTCTCTCCCTTCGCCGTGCCGGTGAAGCTGATCAGGCCGGAGTCGGCTTGCATAATCAGGTCCATGGCCGGGTCATCGCGGGATGGCCCAGTTTGGCCGTGGCCAGAAATAGAACAGTAAATTAGCTTCGAGTTCAGCGGCTCCACCGCCTGGTACCCCAGGCCAAGGCGCTCCATCGTACCCGGACGAAAGTTCTCGATCAGCACATCGGCCTTGGCGATCAACTGCCGGCAAAGCTCCACGCCGCGAGGATCCTTGAGGTCAATCGCGACGCCCTGCTTGCCAGAGTTGAGGCTCAAAAAGTAGCTCGCCACGTCACCGATAAAGGGCGGGCCCCAGGTGCGGCCCATATCAGTTGAGTGCGGCCCTTCGATCTTATAGACCGTGGCCCCATAGCTGGCCAGCAGCATGGTGCAGTAGGGGCCGGCGAGGGCATGGGTGAAATCGAGGACGACGAGAGGATCGAGAGGGCCGGGCATGCTTTGGCTCAAATTCTCCCATATTTGAGCTTTTCCCGGGGCGGAATGCGCATGATAGCTTTATGCGACTTCTACTTTTGACTCTGTGTTTGTTACAGGCACCCTTGTTAAGGGCACAAAACCCCGCGGGCCAGTACGAGTTAGTGGGCGAACGCGAAGTGGGCTCCGAACTCTTGCTCCGCGCCGATGGGCGCTTCGATTACGGCATGGCCTCCGGTGCCGTCGACTATCAGGCCCAGGGGACGTGGAAAAAAGAGGGAACCGCCGTCTTGCTCACTACCGACCGCACCACCGCGCCGCCCTTCCGCCTCCTCCGCAGTTTCGCCAGCAAAGAACCCGGGACGCGCGTCTGGGTGAAGGCACCCAACGGCCATGGCGTCCCGAACATCGACGTCGCGATCGGCGACCAGCAGGTGCGAACTTCCTCCGCTGGCGTGGCCCAATTCGAGCCTGGCCTGACCGGCGCAGTGAAGATCCTGATTCCCGTCTATCGCTTAGAAGCCGGGCGCTATCCGCTCCAGGCCGGCCACACCGACCACGAATTCGAAATCAACGGACCCGCCATCACCAGCGTTCGCTTCCAAGCCGAGCGGTTGCCCATCGTAGGCGGCGAGTTGCACCTGCGCTTTTGGAATCGGGACAAAGTGATGCGGTACGTACGGGTAAAGTAGGCCTGTAACAATTGCGCGCCCTGGGTCGTTAGTATTAAAGAGATGCGCTCATTTTACTTTGGCCTCGTTTTCGCCGCTATCGCCGCCGGTCAGTCGTTTGAACAGGCCGTGCAGCCGGTGCTGGCGAAAAACTGCGCCGGCTGCCATCAGGACCGTCTAGCCTCCGGCGGCTTCAACGCCACGCCCTACATGAAGCTGGCGTCGCTCACCCAGCGCGACGACTGGGAACGCATCGTCCAGCGCATCCGGACCGGCGAAATGCCCCCCAAAGGTGCGCCCCGGCCCAGCGAAGCTGAGGCGAAGGCGCTCATCGCTTTCGTGGAAGCCGAATTCACTAAGGCCGACAAGCTGGTGAAGCCTGATCCGGGCCGCGTGACCGCGCGCCGGCTGAATCGGGCCGAATACTCGAACACTATCCGTGACTTGCTGGGCGTCGACTTCCGCGCTGAGCGCGACTTCCCCTCCGACGACTCCGGCCACGGCTTTGACAACATCGGCGACGTCCTCACCATCTCGCCCATCCTGATGGAGAAGTACCTCACCGCCGCTGAGCGCATCGCCGCCCGGGCCATCGGTGCCGATCCGCTTCCGAAGAAGCCGCTCGAGTTCGAATATCACACCAAGGATAAGAACATTCGCCGTCCGAACAAGAGCTCCATTGAAGCCACGCATCGCGTGGAGTGGGAAGCCGAGTATGTCATCCGCATCGGCCTGCCCGGCGAGCGTGCCGCGGGTGCGCCGCCGGTGAAAATGGGCTTCTGGATGGATGGCAAGTTACTCACCACCAAGATGGTGGAGACCAAGCCCTCGGGCCTGGTCTACTTCAATCCTTACTCCGCCGAAGAGTTACGCCTCGAGTTACCCGAAGGTGACCATACTTTCCGCGTCGGCTTCATTGATGACGAATTCGTAAAAGGCCTCAGCGACAAAGACGCCTACAGCGACAAGCGCAATAAGTTTTTGAATTCGATCACCTTCGTGGGTCCCTTTGCCGCGAAGGGCGAACGTGCGAGCCGCAAGAAGTTACTCATCTGCGACCCCAAGCTGGCTGGCTGCTCAACGAAGATCCTCACTGCGCTGGCCCGCCGGGCCTATCGCCGCCCCGTCACCCGTGCTGAGGTTGCCGCGCTCGACCGGTTTGTGACCTTGGCCAAAGCCGATGGCCAATCGGCGGAACAGGGCATTCAATTGGCCGTTCAAGCCATGCTGGTCTCGCCCCACTTCTTGTTTCGCATCGAGCGCGACCCGGCGTCCGGCGTCGTCCACCCCATCAGCGACCTC
>JBBQQS010000032.1:0-19344 GCA_038215525.1 Bryobacterales bacterium | reverse complement strand
GCCGAGGAAGATCCGCTCGAAGTGGAAGCCTCGAAGTTTTCGCTCAACTACATCAAGCTCGATGGCACGGTGGCCTGCATGGTGAACGGCGCCGGACTGGCCATGGGCACCATGGACATCATCAAGTACTCCGGCGGCTCGCCCGCCAACTTCCTCGACGTTGGAGGCGGCGCCACCGAAGACCAGATCAAGAATGCCTTCCGTATTCTTCTGAGCGACGCCGGCGTGAAGGCGATCTTCATCAACGTCTTCGGCGGCATCCTGCGCTGCGATGTACTGGCTAATGGCGTCGTTAATGCGGCGCGCGCCTTGGGCGTCAGCATCCCGATTGTGGTGCGCATGGAAGGCACCAACGTCGAACTCGGACAGCAGATTCTGCGCGATTCCGGTTTGAACTTTACCATCGCCGACGGCATGAAAGATGGCGCGGAGAAAGTAGTAGCCCTCGCAAAATGAGCGTTCTCGTCAATAAAAACACCCGTCTGATGGTTCAAGGCTTCACCGGCGACCAGGGCACCTTCCACGCCAAGCAATCGCTCGACTACGGCACCACCGTCGTCGGCGGCGTCACCCCCGGCAAGGGCGGCACCCAGCACCTGGGCCTGCCCGTCTTCAACACCGTCGAGCAGACGGTGAAAGAGACTGGCGCCAACGCCACCGTCATCTTTGTGCCGCCGCCGTTTGCGGCCGACGCCATCATGGAAGCCGTCGACGCCGGCATCGCCCTCGCCGTCTGCATCACCGAAGGCATTCCGATCGCCGACATGATCAAGGTGCGCCAATATATGAAAGGCAAAGCCACTCGTCTCATTGGCCCCAACTGCCCCGGCGTGATTACGCCGAACGAATGCCGCATCGGCATCATGCCCGGCCACATTCATTTGAAGGGCAACGTCGGCATCGTCTCGCGTTCCGGCACTCTCACTTACGAAGCCGTGGGCCAACTCACCAAGCTCGGTATCGGCCAAAGCACCTGTATCGGCATTGGCGGCGACCCCGTTAACGGCACTAACTTTGTCGATTGCCTCACCCTCTTCAATAACGATCCCGACACCCACGCCATCATCATGATCGGCGAAATCGGCGGCGACGCTGAGGAACAGGGCGCGGCGTATATCAAGGCCAATGTGAAGAAGCCGGTGGTCGGCTTCATCGCGGGACAGACGGCCCCCCCCGGTCGCCGCATGGGCCACGCCGGCGCCATCGTCTCCGGTGGATCGGGCAAAGCCTCCGACAAGATGGCCGTCATGGCCGAAGCGGGCATCAGCGTTTGCCAAAGCCCCGCCGAAATGGGCAGCACCCTGAAGGGGCTCCTCTAAAAGGATTTCATGGAACATACATTCGCCATCATCAAGCCCGATGCCGTCGCCAAAGGCCACATCGGCGCCATTCTCTCCCTCATGCAGAAGGAAGGCTTCGTCATCAAGGCCATGCGCATGGCTCGCCTGTCGAAGCATGAGGCCGAAGGCTTCTACGCCGAGCACAAAGAACGCGGCTTCTTTGGCTCCCTGGTCACGTTCATGACCGAAGGTTGCGTCGTCTTGCTCGCCCTCGAGCGCGAGGACGCCGTCGCTCACTGGCGCAAGGTGATGGGCGCGACGAACCCGGCCAACGCCGACGAAGGCACCGTCCGCAAGCTCTTCGCCGAAAGCATCGAGCGCAACGCCTCCCACGGCTCCGACTCGCCGGCTTCGGCCGCGCGCGAGCTCGGCTACTTCTTCCGCTCGTACGACCTCAGCTAACGACGAGTTTTCGCATTTCAGATCAATCACTTACCGGATATTACTTCATTCTCCATGCTAACCTGAATCAGTAGGGCGATGTCCCTCGGCGCGTCCCCCTGAGACCTAAACGAAACCCTTAGAATCAACAACTCCCGGGTTCGTTTCGTAACCTTTACTTCGCAGCGGCGGCAGACGGTCGCGCCGGACGAGGCAGAGCCACGTAGCTCACCAGTTCCTCCACCGGCTTCTTCCCCGCCCACGCGATCCCCCGCAAAAGGGTAGCCCGCAATTGCGGTTGGGAGAAGTTCTCGTAGGCGTGGCCCTGCATCCACACATAGGCCCGCGCCGGCTGGCCGCCCGGCACCGTGTGTTCGTAGGTCCACATCTGCGGCACCACTTCGCCCTTGTGGTCCCCCGCGCTCCGCGTCGGCGCGATCACCGTCGTCGCGAGCACATGCAAGGCCGGGTCCTTGGCCATTGTCAGCGAGAAGAAGGCTTCGTCAGTAATCGTGAAGTCGGTCATCTCCTTCATGATCGGGTTCGCCTTGTCCACCACCGTGTAGGCCACCGGCGCCTCCAGCGTGTAGTTCACTTCGCCGTGCTTCTTCGCCGCCCCGATCAGGCTCGCGAAGTAAGCCGGGTCCGGTCCGCACAGCGAGTCATGCAGACTCACCAGTCCGCCGCCGCGCTTCACGTAGGCCTCGAGCGCCGCCTTCTCGGTGTCGCTCAGGTAGCCGGCGTCGCCTTTGTACACCACCACCACGTCGGTGCGCGCCAAGTCCACCGCACTGGGCGCATGGAGCGAGCCGTCTACCACGGCGCCGCGCTCAGTCAGGTATTTGCTCCAGTCCGCCAGGAACTGCGGATAGTCGTGTTGCCCCGCGGAATGCGACTTCAGGCCGGCCCACAAGTAGACGTGCATCCCGTTGCGGTTCTGTCCTTGCGGCAGCGGCGCATTCGTTTGGCCCATCAGAAAGAGAACAGAAAGCAGGAGAAGACAAAGTGATCGTTTCACCGCCCTATCATATGCTTTTCGTTGCGTTACGATGGGCCGTGCTTCAATTCAATTTCACCGGCCACACCGTGTTGGTTACCGGCGGCACCAGTGGCATCGGACGGGCCATCGCCGGCGCCTTCGCCGAGGCCGGCGCCCAGGTCTACGCCGCCGGCTTGCCCGGCCAACCGCCCTTGCCGAACGTCCAGGCCGTCCCGCTAGACGTCACCGACCCCGCCGCCATCCAGCAGCTGATCGCCCAACTGCCCGCGCTCCACGCCCTCGTCAACGCCGCCGGCGTCATCCGCCGCGATGAGGAGTTCGACCCTGAGGTATTCGCTCAGGTGCTCGACATCAACCTCACCGGCGTCATGCGCCTCTGCACCGCCGCCAAGCCCCTGCTGGCCGCCTCGCGCGGTTCCATCGTCAACCTCGCTTCCATGCTGAGCTTCTTCGGCGGCGCGCGTGTGCCCGGCTACAGCGCCAGCAAAGGCGGCGTCGCCCAACTCACCAAAAGCCTAGCGCTGGCCTGGGCCGCGGATGGCATCCGTGTCAACGCCGTCGCCCCCGGCTGGATCGCAACGCCCCTCACCCAAACCCTACAGGACGACCCGGAACGCTCCGCCGGCCTGCTCTCCCGCACCGCGATGGCCCGTTGGGGCCAGCCGGCCGAGGTTGCCGGACCCGTCCTGTTCCTCTGTTCCGAAGCCGCCTCTTTCATCACCGGCGCCATCCTCCCCATTGATGGAGGCTACCTCGTCGGGTAAAATTACGTCAATGACTCATCCGCTCTCACCTCCCGAAATCGTCGCCCACGCTATCCCCGACGACGAACGCGTCTGGGTGCCGCAAGCCCCTAACGTCTGGTTCCGGCCTCTGATGCTCAACACGCTCAACGGCCAATGGTGCAACCTCTTACGCGTTCGCCGCGCCGGCGTCCTCAGCCGCCACCGCCACCCCGCGCCCGTCCATGGCTTCGTTTTGAAAGGCTCTTGGCGTTACCTCGAGCACGACTGGGTCGCCCGCGCCGGCGACTACGTCTTCGAGCCGCCGGGCGAAAGCCACACTCTCGTGGTCGACGCCGACGTCGAAGAGATGATCACCTTCTTCAACATCTCCGGCTGCATGTACTACGTCAATGAACAAGGTGAGCACACCGGCTACGAAGACGTCTTCACCAAGATCGACATGTGCCGCAAACACTACGAA
Organism: Bryobacterales bacterium; assembly: GCA_038215525.1. GTDB lineage: Bacteria > Acidobacteriota > Terriglobia > Bryobacterales > Bryobacteraceae > JALHNI01. The sequence continues at coordinate 15,417 of JBBQQS010000032.1, read as the reverse complement.
AGCGTGGGCCTCGGGTCCACCTATGTGGACCAATTCATTCGCTAGGTGCCATGCTCTTTTGCCAAACCTAACTCCATCTCTGTCCCATCGCCTGGCCGCGATGCAGCCCACTGCGGTGAACGCTATCCTCGCCGAAGTGCGCGCGATCCAAGCCCAGGGCCAGTCGCTCGTTTCCCTCATGCGCGGCGAACCGGACTTCTCCACCCCGCCCCACATCGTCGCCGCCGCCGCCCGGGCCGCCCAGGCCGGCCGCACCGGCTATCCCGACAACCGCGGCGAGAAAGTTCTCCGCGATGCCGTCGCCGTAAAACTCCAGCGCGACAACGCGCTCACTTACGATCCCGGCACTGAAATTCTAGTTACTACCGGAGCCACCTTCGGCATCTATGCCGCCCTCATGGCCCTCCTCAACCCCGGTGACGAAGTATTACTGCCGGATCCTATTTACGACGCATACCAATCTCCCATCCGCCTCGCCGGCGGCGTCATCTGCTCCGTCGCCTCGGAGATACACAATGGGCGATTTACCATTACCGCCGAGGCTCTGGAAGCCGCCTGGACGCCCGCCGTCAAGTTACTCATCCTCAATACCCCCTGGAACCCCGTCGGCAGCGTCACCACACCTGCCGAGTTACACATCATTGCTGACTTCTGTCTCCGCCGCAACTTATGGCTTCTGACTGACGAGATCTACGAGGCGATCACTTACGCTGGCCATCGCCACGTCTCTCCCCTGGCTGCCGAACCCGCGCTCCGGGAACGTGCGATCCTCGTGAATAGTCTCTCGAAGACTTACTCCATGACCGGTTGGCGCGTCGGCTACTGCGCCGGCCCTGCCGCCGTCATCCAGGCCATGTACTTAGTGCTGGCCCAGTCCAGCCGCGGCCCGGCCACGTTCCTGCAAGACGCCGCCGCTGAGGCCTTAACTGGCTCCCAAGTCTGCGTCACCGAAATGGTCGCCGAATATGCGCGCCGGCGGGACCTAGCCCTCAGTCTGTTACCCGAAGCCATGGCGCCGGAAGGCGGCTTCTTCGCCATGCTCGACTTACGCCGCTGGGCTATCCCCTCGAACGAAATCCGCCAGCGACTTATGCGCAACTTCGGCGTAGTTACGGTCCACGGCTCAGCCTATGGCCCCGGAGGCGAGGGCACCTTGCGAGTCTCATTCGCCAGCGGCGGGGATACTCTGGCCAAAGGCCTCGAACGCCTCTCAGCCGGACTCGCGGAGTTACGCCCGTGAACCTCGTCCAAATCGACCATGGCACCCCCGTCCCCCATGCCGCCGCCCACTTAGTCGACCGCGACTTACTCCGCCGCGAGTTAGAAGCTGCCCTCGAAGGCGATGTCCGTTTCGACGACATGTCCCGGTCCCTTTATTCCACCGATGCTAGCGTCTACAAAATACAGCCCATCGGGCTCTTCATTCCCAAGCACCGCCAGGACGTTGTCCGCTGTCTCGAGATCTGCCACCGCCTCCGTTGCCCGGTTACGCTGCGCGGCGGCGGCACCGCCCAAGCCGGACAAGCCATCGGCGAAGGCTTACAGATTGACGTTTCGAAGCACTATAACCGCGTACTTGAGATCAATACCGAAGAATGCTGGGTCCGCGTTGAACCCGGCATTGTCCTCGACGAGCTCAACGCGAAACTCGCTCCCCTTGGCTATCGTTTTGCGCCCGACATCTCCACCGCCAATCGCGCCACCATCGGCGGCATGATCGCCAATAACTCCAGCGGCGCCCGCAGTGTCCTCTACGGCATCACCATCCATCACGTCATCGCACTTACCGTGGCGCTCTCCGATGGCACGATCGTCACCCTCGGTGAAAGGCGTCGTGAAGATATTCCTACCGGCGATACCCTCGAAGCCAAAGCCTATCGCGAAGTGCTCGAGTTAGCCCACTTACACGCCGAAGAGATCGACCGCCGTTACCCCAAGATCCTCCGCCGTGTCGGGGGTTATAATTTAGACGAATTTACTGATCCCGCTAAGCCCATCAACCTAGCCAAGATCATCGTCGGCTCCGAAGGCACGCTCGGCGTCATTCTCGATGCAAAACTAAAGTTAGTCCCGCTACCCAAGGCCAAAGCTATCTTAGTGATCGAGTTCGCCACTCTACTCGAAGCACTTACCGCCACGCCCCTCATCCTTACTCACTCCCCGGCGGCCATCGAAGTGATGGACAAAGCCATTCTCGATAATACCCGCCAGAACGCCGCTCTTGAGAAGATCCGCGCCTCCATCATCACCGGAGATCCGGGAGCCACCCTCTGCGTCGAGTTCTACGCCGACCATAAGGATGACTTACCGCCTCGTATCGAAGCCCTCATCGCCGATTTAAAAGCTAAGTCTCTCGGCTACCGCTATCACCCCGAAACCGAACCCGCCCGCCAGGCACGTGTTTGGCACTTACGCGAAGCCGCACTCGGGTTGTCTATGGCGGTTAAAGAAGATGCTAAGTCGATCTCGTTCGTCGAAGACACCGCCGTCGCACCGGAGAAGCTCGCCGCCTTCATCGGCCGCTTCATAGACTTACTCCGCAGTCACGGAACTACCGCCGGCGTCTATGCCCACGCGTCCGTCGGCTGCTTGCACGTCCGACCCGTGGTCAACATGAAAACCGCTGATGGCGTCAAGAAGTTCGAAGCCATCGCCAACGACGTCGCCGACTTAGTGCTCGAATTCGGCGGCGCCCTCTCCGGCGAACACGGCGACGGGCTCGTCCGCGGTCCTTTCATGCGCAAGATGTTCGGTAGTACCCTCTATGGAGCCTTCCGTCAAATCAAGCGCACCTTCGATCCCCATGGCATCCTAAACCCCGGCAAGATCGTCGATTGCCCACCACTTACTTCCAATTTACGCTTCGGGCCCACTTACCAAGTTAAAAACCCCGAAACCTGGTTCGATTACTCCGACTACGGCGGCTTGGCCGGCGCGGTGGAGATGTGCAGTGGCGTCGGCGCCTGCCGCAAGACCCTCTCGGGCAATATGTGCCCCAGTTACATGGTGACTCGCGAAGAGGCTGACTCTACGCGGGGCCGCGCCAACGCCCTCCGCATGGCTATGGCCGGTGACTTAGGCGAGTCCGGCATGACGGATCATAGCCTATACAAGGTCCTTGAGCTATGTCTTGAGTGCCGCGCTTGTAAATCCGAATGTCCGGTAGGCGTCGATATGTCGAAATACAAAAGCGAGTTTCTGGCGGGTTACTATAAGCAGCACGGCACCCCGCTCCGTGCCCGCCTGCTGGGCAATGCCAACCGCTTCGCGAAACTCGGCAGTAACTTCCCTGGCCTCGCTAATGCCGCCACGGGCCTGATCCGCGGGCTCGCCGGAGTCCATCCCGAACGCGCCCTGCCCCGCCTCAGTTCGCATACCCTCGAAAGCTGGTACCGCCAGCAGCCCGCTGCCGCTAAACCTGCGGCGCTGCTCTTCAACGATACCTGGACCAATTACTACCAACCCGAAATTGGCCAAGCCGCAATTACGGTATTGAATACTTCTGGGCAAAGTACCGGCTTAGCCCCCAACGTCTGCTGCGGCCGCCCGTTGATTTCCCAGGGCTTACTCTCGAAGGCCAAGGACTTAGCGGAACAAAACACCCATCAGTTACTCGCTGCGGCCCGCGCCGGGCAGAAGCTCGTCTTCTGTGAGCCTAGTTGCCTCTCGGCCGTGCGCGAAGATGCCCCGGGCTTACTTCGTGGCACCCTCCGGCAGCAGGCCGAAGAAGTCGCCGAGGCTTGCGTCCTGTTCGAGGGCTATCTCGAGAGAGAGTTAGCCAGCGGTCGGGCGAAACTGGAATTCAAGGCCGGCCCCGCTGAGATTCTCTTGCACGGCCACTGCCATCAAAAAGCGATGGGATTACTCGATAGCGCCAAGTCGCTGCTCGGGCGTATCCCCGGCGCGAAAGTAATTGACCCTGACGCCGGCTGCTGCGGCATGGCCGGGTCCTTCGGTTACGCCGAGGAGAAATATGCCGTCTCGAAACTGATTGCCGAACGAAAGTTAGTGCCGGCGATAAAGAACCGCACTGCCGGCACCCCGGTAATTGCCGCCGGTTTCTCCTGCCGCCATCAAGTGCAGGACTTTGCCGCTACTCAAGCCATCCATCCCGCCGTCTTCTTGGAAAGCCTCTTATGAGTCTCGCCTGGATCTCTTTAGCCGCTTTGGTGGTGGTCATCATCGTCAGTTGTTTCTCCAAGCTCAACGTCGGCATCTTGTCGCTCGTCGCCGCCTGGATCATTGGCGTCTATCTCGGCGGCATGAAGCTCGATACCGTCCTGAGCGGGTTTCCCGTCTCCCTTTTTCTGACACTTACCGGGATGACCTTACTCTTCACGCAAGCCCAAAACAATACCACCTTGGATAAGATCGCCAAGCAAGCGGTGCGGATTTGCCGGGGTAACTCCGGATTCATCCCCGTGATGTTCTTCCTGGCCGCCGCGACGCTTGCCACCATCGGCCCCGGTAACATCGCCACCACCGCCTTACTCGCCCCCATCGCCATGAGCGTCGCACTCCGCGCGGAAATTCCCCTCTTTCTGATGGCCATCATGGTCGGCAACGGCGCCAATGCCGGATCGCTGTCTCCCTTCGCACCCACAGGAATCATTGTCACCGGGCTGATGACCAAAGCCGGCTTGGGTGGGCACGAATGGCAGACTTACACTTACAACCTCGCCGCCCACGCCATCGTCGCCTTCGCTGGCTACGCCCTCTTCGGCGGGCTCGCCCTGTTCCGCCAGAAATACGATGGTCAGGAAACCGAACTACCGACCTTCAATCTTGCCAACTGGTGCACCGCGGCGGTCATTGGGCTGCTGCTCGCCGGGGTCATCTTCTTCAAAGTCCCGGTGGGAATGGGGGCGTTCGCCGGCGCAATCATACTCGCCTTGGTCCATGCCGCCGACACCAACGAAGCCATCAAGAAGATGCCGTGGAACGTCATTGTGATGGTAAGCGGAGTTACCGTTTTAACCGCGCTGCTGGAACGTACCCAAGGCATGGAGTTATTCACCGACTTACTCGCCCGCGTCTCGACGCCTTCCACCGTCACCGGCTTCATCGCCTTCCTGACGGGACTTACTTCGGTCTATAGCAGCACCTCGAGCGTCATCCTACCGGCGTTTCTCCCCACCGTCCCTGGCCTGGCTTCTCGTCTCGGCGGCGTGGACCCGATGGCCATCGCTTCTTCCATGAATATTGGAGCCCACTTAGTCGACGTCAGCCCGCTTTCCACCATCGGTGCCCTCTGCATCGCGGCCGTGCCGGCAGGTGACCAAGTGCGGCCCTTGTTCAATAAGCTAATGGCCTGGGGACTCTCAATGGCCGTCGTGGGCGCGGCTGGCTGCTGGCTGGTTTTCGGACGCTAGCGATTCTCGGTGGCCTCTTCGGTCTTCTCGACGAGTTTGTCGAGCACGATGGTATAAAGCGCCGGCTTATCGTCACGGTCGCCTTGAAAGACCACCCGCTGGCTATTGGGAGTAAATACCGGTGGCGCAGCAGGTGTTCCTTTGCTGCGATGCTCGCACAGCGGAAACTCGCGCCGCGTGATGCGCAGCAGTAACAGCACCAGTGGCGAAGCGACGCTGCCGCTCAAGCCCACGAAGACGCTGCCGTCGGTATTGCGGGCGAAATGGGCGAACTGTGAGGTTCGGCAATAGTGGCGGTCGGTATTAGGGTCAGGCTCGGTTTCCCGCAAAGTGGCTTGGGGGCGCTCGTCATTCGAGCGAGTGAGGTAGATAGCCGTCCGGCCGTCCGGTTGCCACTCCACTTGGCTGACCCGGCCTTCGGTTTTCAGTGGCTTCGTCTGCCCTTCAAAAGTCACTAAGTGCAAGCCGCCCTCGCGCAGGTAGAGCAACGAGGCCCGGCGGGGGCGCGGCTTCAAGCCTCCAAGTGGCTGGTCAGCCTCCACCAAGGTCTTGGGTGAAGCCTTGGCCAGAAGCGGCACCTGCACGATGCGCCAAAGCTTGTCAGTTCGTTCCGTGATGAAGGCAAACAGCCCGTCATCGGTGATGGCGATGCCAGGCTCGACAGCGTTAGCCGCTTGGTAGACATCACGGCCATCGGACCGCTTCAGCGTCTTGCCGTCCAGGTAGACGAAGGTGCGTTCGTCCGGCAAAAAGGCCACGCTGTTGGGCTCAATCTCCGAGCCGTCAGTCAACTGGCGGCCTTCGCCCGACTTCAAGTCGAGCCGGTGCACCTGGATCTTGCCCGAACGGTCAGAGCAAAAGAGCACCGAATTGTTTTTGGCTACGCAATGGCCGGAAGCCGAGGGCAAGTAACTGGCGTGCGCCGGATCGGTGAGCCGGAAGACCTCATTCTCAGTGGTAGGGTCGGCGTAACGGCGTCGTTCCGTACGTGTGCTCGCTCCGCGTTGTCCCCATAGCGATAGCGCCGCCGCGGGGGCGGTGAGCAACGTACGTCGGGTGGTGAACCTCACTTACTCTCATGCTATCAGGGCTTGCGGGCGGCGGTCATGTCTTGCTTCAACTGGTCCACCACCTTGCGGACCAGGTCAACGCTCGCGTTGCGAAACTTCGTGCCGGCGCTCTGCTGCAACGTGGACCAGATGATGTCCCCGTCCTTGTCGACGAGCCGGATGGCCGCAACCGCTTCGTGCTTGCGCTCGGTTTGGCGTGCGCTTTCGTCCTCACCGACGCTCACCCCCGCGTTACGCCGGGTGCCGTTGCGGCCGGTGGTGCCGGTGCCGAGTTGAGCGCGTCCGTCGATGCCTTCGCGGAAGTCGAAGGTTTCATTGAAGACCCGGTCTTCGGCGCCGCCCCGCAGGAAGGCGTCGGCTCGGTCGGGGTTCTCGGTCAGGACGAAGAGGCCCTGGCCGGAAAGCGCGCTCAGCAGCAGGTCGCGAATCTGTTCGGAGCCTTCGCCGACAGTGAGCTTGTCGACGTAGACGCGCTTCACCTGGACCAGCGCCGCGGGGTCAGTCGCCAGGGCGAGCCAGAGGACGACCGGGCTCATTTCGACCCCCAGGCGGCCTTGCGCGCCTCGTTATCCTGGAAGGTGACTCGGAGGCCCGTGCGCGCTTCGAGCGAGGCCAGCACGCTGCGCAGGTCGCGCTTCTCCACCTTGAGCACCAGCGCCTGCTGAAGCCCGCCAGGGTCGGAGTAGCCGATGGTCAGGAAGTGCTCGCGCTTCTTGCTCAGCAGAAACAGGGGCGAAATCAGTACGGCGGCTAGAAGGCGGCGATCGGCCTTTTGCCCGTACTCAAGCAGGTTGATCTGCGGATAGGGCACGTCAAGCTTCTGGCGTTTGTTGGCGAAGACCATCCTGATGGGGTCGGTCGCTTCCAGGCGGCCGCTCGTGCCGGGGGGGAGGTCCGGTAGCGTGCCGCCGATATATTCAACACGTCCACCGGCGTTGGGGGCGGCGGCCCAGAGCGATGATAAGGCGAAGACGAATAGGAGACACTTCATGGTTCTGCTATTAAGTGGTTTCTCGAAGCGAAAGTTCTCATATATTTTTTCGGATGACAAATCTCCTGAGGGCTGTGGAGCGCCAAAATTTCTACTCGGAGCAGGTTGTAAGCCTAAGATCAGCCTAGGGTTACAACACTAATGAGAATTTGTTCTCATGCTTGGAGGGAAGATTGCAACCTGGCCTTCGAGGCCCGCATCCGATAAGTAGGTATGCTTTTTTCGCGCGACCCGAAGCAACAGACCGAAAAGGTTCCTCTACCCGCAGACCAACCTGAGGGCATTATCGTCAGTGTTGACACCCATCGGGCGCAGCGCATGCCGCCCGGCCAGTCCCGGACTTTAAAGTGGCCGGTGCTCGACGCCAGCGGCCCTCCTCGGATCGACCAAGCCAGTTGGAAACTCGAAATCGACGGCCTCGTGAGTCAGAAGCTTTCCTTCGCTTGGGACGAGTTCCTAAAGCTGCCACGCGTGAAGGTCTTTGCCGACTTCCACTGCGTCACCCGCTGGTCGCGCCTGGGAAACATCTGGGAAGGCGTCAGCACGCACACGCTGCTTGACCTGGCCGGTGGCGCTAAGCCGAAAGCTAAGTTCGTCGTCGCTCACGGTTATGACCATGGCTGGACCACCAACCTGCCCCTCGCCGAGTTCCTCGCGGAAGACGCTCTCGTCGCCTTCCGGCACGATGGCGAGGACCTGACGCTGGAGCACGGTGCCCCGGCGCGACTAATGGTGCCGAAGCTCTACGCCTGGAAGTCGGCCAAGTGGCTGGGAGCGATCGAGTTGGTGGAGCACGACAAGCCCGGCTTTTGGGAACGCAACGGCTATCATAACCACGGCGACCCCTGGCGTGAGGAGCGCTTCGGCTGGTGACCCGCCTCCGTCGCAATCTGATGCTGCGAGGCGGCGCGGGCCTCTCAGGCCTGGGAGTAGCGGGCGCAGCGGCCTATCGCATGGCGCCGGCTTTCTGGAACCAACTGATGGCCGATCGCGAACGCACCATCGTCCCCGCGGCGCATCGTCCGACGCCGCGTTTGTGGCCGGACCAGGGTCTGCACGCCGCTTGGCTGGGCCATAGCACCGTGCTCCTGAAGCTCGACGGCTTCACGCTCATCACCGACCCCGTGCTCTTTTCGCACGTCGGCGTCGATCTGCGCTTTACCCAGATCGGCATGAAGCGCCTGGTGTCGGCCGCGCTCACGCCCGAAGAGTTGCCACCGCTCGACCTGATCCTGCTCTCGCACGCGCACTTCGACCATTTAGACACGCGCACTCTGCGTCAGCTCGAGTCGAAGCGCACCGAGGTGGTGACGGCCCGTGAGACCTCCGACCTGATTCGCGCCGACCAGTACAAGCGCGTCACCGAACTGGGCTGGGGCGAGACCTATCGCGTGGGGCCGCTCGAGATCCGCGCCCAAGAGGTCGCCCACTGGGGCGCGCGTCTGCGGACCGACACTTACCGCGGCTACAACGGCTACTTGCTCGACACGGGTAAGCGCCGGGTGCTCTTCGCCGGAGATACCGCACAGACCGACGCCTTCCGGCCCGTGAAAACCTCGCGCGCCATCGACCTGGCCATCATGCCCGTCGGCGCTTACAACCCCTGGATCCACGACCACTGCACGCCGGAGCAAGCCCTTCGCATGGGCCTCGACGCCGGCGCGGCGCAGTTCCTGCCGGTGCACCACCAGACGTTCCGGCTGAGTCGCGAGCCGTCCACGGAGCCGATCGAGCGCTTCCAGGAGGCGGCCTTGCGGAGTGGCGTGCCGGTGGTGTTGGATCGCATTGGTCAGCAGGTTACGCTGTAGAAGCGGTCGAACGCCTTTTGGACCATAAATACGGGTTCTCACACGAGGTTCTAAAGGGCGTCTTCGCGGCGGATCGAGGTAATTTTTTGGAACACAGGGACGACAAGACTTTCGGAATCTCTGCGTGTTTATGTTCTTATGAGGCTAAGTGTTTGTTTAGCCCTGCTCGCTGCCACATTGCGGCCGCAGTCTTACGACTTCGCGGAAGCCGACCGGATTCTGACCACGGCGCAGCAAGAGCTCAACGTACCCATTTCCATCACCCTTACCCAAAGCGGCCGCACCGTCTTCCAAAAGACCTATGGCATAACCACGGTGAACCAGCCCTATGCCATCGCTTCGGCCTCCAAGTGGCTCAGCGCCGCGGTGGTGATGAGTGTCGTTGATGAGGGCAGATTGTCACTGGACGACAAGATTAGCCAATATCTGCCCTATTTCACTGGCGACAAGGCCAACATGACGATCCGGCAGGCCTTTAGCCACACGGCTGGATTCCCAGCTGAATCGGCTCTCAGCGGGGAGACTCCTTGCCTGAACGACCGGACCACCACCCTCGATGCCTGTGCCCGGGCGATTGCCCAAATCCCCTTGACGAGCGCCCCCGGCACGCAGTTTGCCTACGGGTCTCTTTCGATACAGGTGACGGGCCGAGTTCTTGAGGGGGCCACCGGCCGGCCGTTCGCGCAACTGTTCCGCGAACGCCTCGCGAATCCCCTGGGACTCACCTCCACCCTGGCGGCTCTGCCTGGGCGCGACGCCAATCCACTGGTGGCGGGCGGCTACGCGTCCTCAAACGCCGACTACACACGGTTCTTGACCATGATTCTCAACCGGGGCGTCTTCGAAGGCCGACGGGTTCTTTCCGCCGCATCGGTGATCGAAATGCAGAAGGATCAAACCGGCGGAGCCACCATCTTCTCTAGCCCCTATCAATTCTTCGAGACTCTACGCCCCGGCGTCGGTCAAACCCGCTACGGAATCGGCGAGTGGCTGGAGCGCACCGAAGCTGGTTCAGCCCGCGAGGTGGGCTCTCAGGGTGCATTTGCTTTCAGCCCTTGGGTGGACCTTGACCGCAACCTGACGGGCGTGGTCGCCCTGCAAGACAGGTTGCAAAATTTTGAACCCTACTACTTTCCCTTCCGCGAGGCGATTCGCCGGGCAGTTCCGGTCGCCAATCTCACCTCGCGCGGCGTGGTGAACGCGGCTAGCTTCGCGATGGGGCCGCTGGTGCCCGGCGAACTGATTACCCTGTTTGGCTCGAACCTCGGCCCCCCGAGTTTGGTTCAGGCTCCGTCGATCAGTCTGCCGCTGGAACTGGCCGGCACGAAAGTGCTGTTGGACGGCGTCGCGGTTCCGATACTGTACACCTCCGCAGGTCAAGTGACAGCATTGGTTCCGCGCCAGACCTTAGGCAAAACCTCACTCCAGGTGGAAGTGGAATACCTCAGCCAGAAGAGCGGATCCGTGGTGCTGCCCGTGGAGGATGCCGCCCCCGGAATCTTCGCGGGCATCGCCGACCGGGGTGTCGCGGTATTGTGGGGCACTGGCGCCCCGCTGGACCATCGCGGCCTGCAGGTGACGATTGGCGGACGACCAGCGCCAGTACTCTACGCTGGTCCCGCACCAGGTTTGGTTGAGGGCGTGTTCCAATTGAACGCGTCGATTCCTCCGGGATCCGATTCGACAAGCGAAGTCGTCGTTCGCTACGGCAACATTGCGTCGCCGCCGGTACGGCTGTTGAATTGAACGTAGGCCGCTTGTGACGCAGCCTGGTTCCGAGGAGAAACTGCCCGTCGGCGGATAGTAGCCGAAGGGATCAGAGGCGAAACGCTGCCTACGGTTACAATGAAGGAGCCATGGTCAGACAACTTGACGCCGTTTACGAGCGAGGAGTATTGCGCCCACTTGAGCCGCTTGCGCTGTCCGAGCATCAGCGCGTGAGGCTGACCGTAGACGACGAGCGGACTGAGCCGCTGAGTTGGCAGTCCTCCGAACCCGTCAATGAACGGCGACAGGAGATGTTGTGGCTCGCTAAAGAGTCCACTCCTTATGCCGGGGAGTGGGTCGCGCTCGACGGAAATCGCCTCCTCGCGCACGGTCCCAAGTTGGCGGCTGTCCGTGCGGCGGCGGATGTCGCGGGAGTGGCGGAGCCTTTCTTTGCTAGCGTGCCGGATAACGATCTCCCTTTCGGCGGCTGGTAACCCATGTATTTGCTCGAATTCGCCGCGGTTCATTCCTATGCGACCGAGCAAGATGGCATATTTGTTCCGGTAGTGCTGAAGTCGGGTGAGAATCGTGTGCGGCTATCGGCGGGTGTTGATACGGGCGCGACGTTCTGCATTTTCCGATCTGAACTTGCTGAAGCCTTGGGTCTGGCGCTTTCCAGCGGAAACCCCAAGCGGTTTCGGACCGCGAATAGCAGGTTCGAAGCCTTCGGACACGATGTGGAGTTAACTGTCCTAAGCGTAACGACCTACTCGACCGTCTACTTTTTCGCGGACGCCGCGATCGACAAAAACGTGCTCGGGCGCGTCGGCTGGCTGGATCGCGTGCGCCTCGGCCTTGTCGAGCACGATAGTCAAATCTACCTTGCGCGATACGATCACGAATGATTTTCACGCCTACGCGCGCGGGGCGCTCGGTCCCTCCGGATGGCCCAGTTTCCACTGCGGAGATAAGTGTGTTTTCTGAGCGGAGAATTCGCACTAATCGGGTTTGAGAAGGTAGTTTTGCGCAGAAGGAAGTGAAGGAAGTCGCCAAATAGCTGATTTCAGGATGTTTACGTGAAAATTGTACCACCCCGTGGCACCCCGTGGATGGCCCCGTTTTTCCCGTGGATGGCCCCGTTTTTCGGGCCCCGTTTTTCGGGGGAGATCGCGCAATCCCAGAGGATCAGCGTGGCTGACGTATTGGCCACCGCCTGCGCCGAGCACGTGAAGGCTTGGGAACGGCTAGCGGGCCGTACCCGGCAGGGTGACCGGACGAAGTATCTCGAGGTACTCGCCAAGGTGCCAGATGCTGAGCCCGAGGAACACGACCGCTACGGCAGTCCAATTTAGGCGTGAGGAGACCGGAGACGATCTCATGGACGTGCGTCTTCCCCAGCAAACTTGCAAGACTTTCGCGGATGGCAGAGGCACGTGACTGAGCCGCGTCACTTATTTCCATGTAACTTGCCTGCCAGAAACTGTATCACCCCGTGGCAGCCCGCGCATTTTTCCCAAGGAAAATTTTGAAACCCTACGGCCGTTAAGGATTTTGTTTTGGGCTGGTATCGTGCGCTAAGGTGGACGGAGAAGATGACGAGCGGCCCAATAGTGCATTTCGAGTTTGGTGGGGACGGAGAGAGCACTCGGCGGTCCCGTCTTGCATACGAGAATGGCGACACTGAGCAGTTGAAGTTGACTGGCGTTGGAGCGGATCTCTACCGCTTGGAGGAAAGCTCCTTCTCAGGTGATGCAGTTTACGGAGACGTCATTCGCGCCAGAGGAACGCCCGGCGGCGCACTCCTGTTTGTGAAGATCGTCGAGCGGTCCAACCTTGAAACTCAGAGCTGGATATTATCCGCAGAAATTCTTGCGACGGAGGAAGTGCAGCAGATTCTGGATGTGGTGACAAAGGCCGGTGGAATGTGGGAGCAAGCTTTCGGCGGGCTTTTATTGATCCATACACCGGCAAGTATTACCAAAACGATCTTCGATCGTATCAGTAATTTCTCATCGTCCCGGAATGGCGCAGTGGTGAACTGTTTCCTGCGACCAGCTAACCCGAGGCGGAAGAGAGTTTCAAAGCCTGCCTCAGAAAAGACCGCACGAAACTGTAAGTGCACTCCAGCAAGTATGGATGCCGGGGTGAAGCCCAACTAAGCCAACGCGCCCCGCTTCGTAATGACCTCGGCTTGCAGGTACGGCCGCAGGACCTCGGGCACCACCACCGACCCGTCGGCCTGTTGGTAGTTCTCGATGATCGCGACCCAGGTGCGTCCCACGGCGAGGCCGCTGCCGTTGAGGGTGTGTAAGTACTCGCTCTTCTTGCCGGACTTCATTCTGATCCCCGCGCGGCGGGCTTGGAAGGCTTCGAAGCTCGAACAGGAGGAGATCTCTTTGTAGCCGTTTTGCCCGGGGAGCCAGACTTCGATGTCGTAGGTCTTGGCCGAAGAAAAGCCCATATCGCCCGTGCAGAGGACCACGGTACGGAAGGGCAGGCCTAACTTGCGGAGGATGTTTTCGGCGTCGTGAGTTAAGGCGTCGAGTTCGGCTTGGCTTTGTTCGGGGCGGGCGAATTTTACTAACTCCACCTTCTGGAACTGGTGTTGCCGGATGATGCCGCGGACGTCGCGGCCGTAGCTGCCGGCTTCGGAGCGGAAGCAGGGGGTGTAGGCGCAGAGCTTGACGGGCAGTAAGTCGCCGTCGAGGGTTTCGTCGCGGTAGAGGTTGGTGACGGGGACCTCGGCGGTGGGGGCGAGCCAGAGGTCGTGGCCTTCGCACTTGAAGAGGTCCTCGGCGAATTTGGGGAGTTGGCCGGTGCCGAAGAGGCTGGCCGAGTTGATCATGAAAGGCGGCAGGACTTCGGTATAGCCGTGCTCGCGCGTGTGCGTGTCAAGCATGAAGCTGACCAGGGCGCGCTCGAGACGGGCGCCCAGGCCCCAGTAGACGGCGAAGCGGGCGCCGGTGACTTTGGCGGCGCGTTCGAGGTCAAGGATGCCGAGTTCCTGGCCGAGGTCCCAGTGGGGTTGGGGGGCGAAGCTGAACTCGGGCGGCGTGCCTTCGCGGCGGACTTCCACGTTGTCGTGCTCGTTTTTGCCGACCGGCACGCTTTCGTGTGGCAGGTTGGGGATGCCTTGCAGAATGCCGTTGAACTCTTCGTCGAGAGCCTTCACCTGCTCATCGAGCAAAGCGATGCGCTCCTTGGCGCCGCGGACGGCTTCCTGCTGGGCAGTGGTGTCGCCGCCGGCTTTCTTGAGCTTGCCGATTTCGACGCTGTCGGTGTTTAATTTGGCCTTCAAGGTCTCGGTCTCGGTGACAGCGGCGCGGCGGCGCGTGTCGAGGTTGAGGAAGAGGGAGCGGTCCATTTGGAAGCCGCGGGTGGCGAGGCGGTCAAGGACGGCGTCGAAGTGGGAGCGGAAGTAGCCGAGGTCGTGCATGAACTTCTAGGATAACCAGTAGGGGGCGGCGGCGTGGATGTGACTGGTTGCCCGCTGGTGAAAACGGCGGACTCCTAGCCCCGACTAGCCCACCTAGCCCGCACCGTGAGGTGTGGGGTGGGGTTGGTGGGGTTACAGGAGGGGTTACAGGACCCCACACCTTACGGTGCGGGCTAGTCCAGGAGACGGCCGACGCGGATGAGGCCGAGTGAGCCTACGCCAGGGAATCTATCGGGCTGACGCTCCATGACGCTGCGAGCGGCTTCGAAATCCGCCGCGTTGTCATGTATCAAGGGTAGGCCCGTAACCGCGGAGGTCGCGGCTACAAGGAGGTCGAAGCGCCAGCGGCTCAACCGCCCGGCGCGCGACTCGGCCAAACGGTGCGAACGCTTGGGTGGGCTCGGTGGCTCAGGTAGCAGCGCCATCAACTCTGCTGCCACCACCGCGACACCAGCGTCCACGGGCCAGACGCGCCCAACGTCGTTCAGATAGGCGTCGCGCTCCGCGAACCGCCCCACCCGCGAATAGCCCCGGACCCGCTCCAACACGGTGATTGCCGATAGGTACATCTCATGGCGCGCGAGATAAGCATCTAGCCACTGCTGGGCTTTGGCTTCGCCAGCATGACGCTGGAGCCAGCTCTCGGCACTGGTATCGAACAAGAAGGGTCCCCAGGCGGGACTAATCTCATTCGTCAACTATCGGCTCCAGGTCGACTCCACTCACGATGAGCAACTCCTCTTCGGTAAGGCCGCCAAAGGCCTTTTGATACCGCGTGAAGACGTCCGCTGCCCGTTGGCTTCTGGCACGGGAGGCCAATCCGGCCTCGAGCGCCTCGGAGACGACTGCGCTCACCGTCATATTGCGTGCGGCAGCGAGCGCCTCGGCCTGTTGAAGGGCGGCAGCGGGCAGCGTCAGGGTGGTGCGCTTCTTGATGTCAAGCATACAATCAGCTTAGCATCACTTCACGCATCAAACTACATCAGAATCGCAATACCCGGTTTAGTGGCTATCGCGCTTCGATCGCGACCCA